>NZ_JBHXNK010000001.1:0-91247 GCF_042719755.1 Nocardia sp. NPDC058519
GTCGCCGACAGCCGTGCCAGCAGCACCGCGAACACCGCGTGCGCGGCCATGAACACCGTGATCCCCTGCGCACGAGCGAATTCCGCCAGTGCCCGATGGGTCGCGACATCGATCTCGACGCCGTGCATCGCACCGCGCCGGGAAGCGACCGCAGGCCGGGTCCGGTCGGTGGGCAATTCCAACTGCTCGGGCACCCCGGCCAGCGCGTCACGCCAGAACGAGAGCTGCTTCGCCGCCACCGATTCCGGATCGGCCGCATCGCCGAGCACGGCATGCTGCCACACGGCGTAGTCGGCGTACTGCACCTCCAACGGCACCCAACTCGGGACCTCACCGACGGCTCGCGTGCTGTAGGCCGTGAGCACGTCCCGGATCAACGGTCCGAACGAGAACCCATCGGCCGCGATGTGATGCAACACGATGACCAGCACATACTCCGCAGCCGCATTCCCCGCTGAATCAGCATGTGTTGCCACTGTGTTCGCGGCGACGCGGAGCAAGGTCGCGCGGGTCGGGGCATCGACGGTGAGGTCGAAGCCGGTGGCGGCGAAGGTGCGTACGGCGTCGGACAGCTCGGCCGCGCCCACGATGTGGGGGTGAACCTCGGGGAGGAGGCCGGTCGCGGGGAGGATCTCGGCGATGGCGCTGCCGTCGCGCTCCGGGTAGCGGGTGCGCAGGACCTCGTGCCGGTCCAGCACGTCGACGATCGCCGCCTGGAGTGCGGCGATGTCGAGGGTGCCGGTGAGTCGGACGGCCATCGGGATGTTGTCGGTGGCCGAGCCGGGGTCGAAGCGGTTCAGGAACCACATGCGCTGCTGGGCGGGCGAGAGCGGAAGCGGATCCGGGCGGCGTCCTGCCACCAGCGCGGGGCCGGTGCCCGTTCCACGCAGACGGTCGGCCGCCGCGGCGAGGGTCAGCACGGTCGTGGTATCGAAGAGCTGGCGGATCGGGATGCGGATGTCGAGGTCGGTGCCGATGCGTGCCATCAACCGGGTGGCGAGCAGCGAGTTGCCGCCCAGGTCGAAGAAGTCGTCGTCGCGACCGACCCGGTCCAGGCCGAGTACCTCGGCGAAGGCCGCCGCAACGACCTGCTCCGCGCCGGTTTCGGGCGCGCGGTAGACGGCGGCCTCGAAGATCGGCGCGGGCAGTGCGGACCGGTCGAGCTTGCCCACCGGGGTCAACGGCACGGCGTCGAGGGCGACGATCGCGGCGGGCACCATGTGCGCGGGCAGGTGCGCGGCGGTGTGCGCGATGAGGGTCGCGGTGTCGATCGTGGCTCCGGCGACGGGGACCACGTACGACACCAGCAGGGTCGCGCCCGCATCGGTGCGATGGCCGATGGTCGCGGCGAAATCGACGGCCCGGTGGCGGGCGAGAATCGCGTCGATCTCGCCGAGCTCGATCCGGAAACCGCGCACCTTCACCTGGAAGTCGTTGCGGCCCAGGTATTCCAGGTCGAACGAACCATCACGGCGCACCCAGCGCACGGTGTCGCCCGTGCGGTACATCCGATCACCGGGCGCACCGAAGGGATTCGTGACGAACCGGCCCGCCGTGAGCGCGGGCCTGCGGTGGTAGCCGCGCGCGAGCTGCGCACCGGCGATGTACAGCTCGCCGACGACGCCGACCGGCACCGGTCGCAGCCGCTCGTCGAGCACCAGTTCGGTGGTGCCCTCCACGGGCACGCCGAGGGTGACAGGTGTTGCTGCGCTGAGTGGTTCGCTGATATTGGTGACGATGGTCGTCTCGGTCGGACCGTATCCGTTGCGGAAGGTCAGCCCCGGAATCGCGGCGGTCCAGCGTGCCACCAGTTCCACGGGGCACGCCTCACCACCGACCACCACCACCCGCAGCTCGTCGAGCCCCTCCGGGTTCACCGTCGCCAGCGCCGAGGGCGTGATGACCACGTGGGTCACCCGCTCGACCCGCAGCAGTTCACCCAGCTCCGCCCCACCGAACACGCCGGCGGGCGCGACAACCATCGTCGCCCCTTCGGTCACCGTCAGCAGCAGCTCGGCTACGGAGATGTCGAACGACGGCGACGCCACATGCAGCACTCGCGAATCCGCCGACGCCAGATACCGCCCCGCCTGCACCGGCAGATATGCCGCGACCGCACCGTGCGGAATCACGACACCCTTGGGCAGACCGGTGGTTCCGGAGGTGTAGATGACATATGCCGGATCGAGCGGATCCACCGCACGTCCACCCGCCACGCCGTTCGAGACGGTGTCATCACCTGGCGAGATCGCGTCGTCGACGCCACCGAGACGATCGCCGACAGCTGCATCGGCATCGGTGCTATCCGAGGCTGTCGAATGACCGGCTCCGACACCCTGTTCGGCCGCTTCACCACGAGCGATCGCGGCAGTGGGCGCCAGCGGATCGACCACGAGCCAGTTCACCGTGGTGGGCAGATCCGCCACCACCGCATCGATGGTGATGCCCGCCGCCGCGCCGGAATCGGCGAGCATGTGCGCGATGCGGTCAGCAGGGTAGTTCGGGTCGACCGGAAGGAACCCCGCGCCGGACTTCACGACAGCCCAGACAGCGGTGACCGAGTCGGCGGAACGCGGAATACTCACGGCGACAAGGTCACCGGCGCCGATGCCGAGATCGGTGAGGCGGGCGGCCAGACGTGTGGAAACGGCGTCGAGCTCGCCGTAGGTCAGGGTGCGGGCGCCGTCACGGATCGCGATAGCGGTGGGGTCGGCGGCGGCGCGAGACAGCACTTCCGGCAGCAAGGGGGCTGGCGTCGACGGGCCGCCGGAGCGGGTGGTCAGCTCATCGAGCTCGGTGTCGATCAGCAAGGGCAGATCGGCGACGGGAGTCTGCGGGGCGGTGGCGATCGCGGCGAGCAAACCGGTGAAGCGGCGCACCATAGCGATGACGGTCGGCTCGTCGAATAGATCTGTGGCGTAGGAGAATTCGCCGGACAGCCCGTTGGCCGCGGAATCACGCACTGTCACCGAAAGATCGAACTTCTCGATGTCATAAGGCATGTCGACCGCGGCGGCGCGCAGACCGGGCAGTTCGAAGGTCGTCGACGGCAGGTTCTGTAGCGACAGCGCGACCTGGAACAGCGGATGGCGACCAGCGGAACGCGACGGCGTGAGCACCTCGACGAGCCGCTCGAACGGCAGGCTGGTGTGGTCGAACGCGGCCAGATCCCCGGCGCGAATGCGGCCGAGCAGTTCGGCGAACGGTTCCGCGCCGCGCACCTGGGTGCGCAGCACAGCGGTGTTGACGAACATACCGATGACATCGTCGAGTTCCGCCGCACCGCGTCCGGCAACCGGACTGCCGATCGCCACATCGGCATTGCCCGACAGCCGGGCGATCAGCACCGACAGCGCCGCGTGCAGCACCATGAACAGCGTCGCACCGTGTTCGGCCGCAACAGCATTCAGCGCGGTGACCACCTCGGCGTCGAGCTCGAACTCGACCCGGCGCCCGTGCATCGACGCGACGGTGGGGCGAGGCCGGTCGGTCGGCAGGCTCGACTCGTCCGGCAACCCGGCCAGCGCCTCACGCCAGAACGCGATCTCCCGCCCGGCCCGCGAGTCGGCATCGCCTTCCTCGCCGAGGACAGCACGCTGCCACAGGGTGTAGTCGGCGTACTGCACCGGCAACGGCGCCCACTGCGGCGCCGCGCCTTCGGTACGCGCGTAGTAGGCAGCCATCGTGTCACGCACCAGCGGACCGGCCGACCAACCGTCGGAGGCGATGTGATGCACCACCAGCACCAATACGTGATCACCGTCGACCTCGAACAACCTGGCCCGAATCGGCGGTGCGGCAGTGACGTCGAATCCGCGCAGGATCACGGCGGCCAGCACACCCGGAAGTTCTCGAGCACCGACACTGACCGGGGCCAGGTACCTCGCCACACCGTTGACCAGCAGGTTTGCCTCACCATCGAAGCCCCCCGTGCCAGCAGCGCGGATTCCACCACCCGCGCCGACCGCCTCACCGGCGTCGGTCGCAAAGAGCTCCGAGTTCGACTCGGCGACAAGCATTTCGAGTGCGTCAGCGGAAGTGAGCACCTGCTGCGTGCCCACACCATCGACCTCGGGATACACCGTGCGCAGCACCTCGTGCCGAGCGATCAGATCCCCGACCGCCGCCCGCAACGCCGCCTGATCCAGTACACCCGACAACCGCACCGCGATCGGGATGTTGTAGGCACCGGCCTCGGTATCGAACCGGTTCAGGAACCACATCCGCTGCTGAGCAGGCGAGAGCGGCACCACATCAGGTCGCGGGCCCGCGACGAGCGCGGGCCGGTCGTCGACCACGCCACCCTCGACCAGCTTCGCGAGTACCGCGACGGTCGGGCTGTCGAAGAAGTCGCGAACATCCACACGCACACCGAAATTCGCCTGCAACCGGCCGATGGCCCTGGTGGCGATCAGCGAGTTGCCGCCGAGGCGGAAGAAGTCGTCGTCCAATCCGATGGTCTGCACCCCGAGCAGCTCGGCGAACAACGCGGCGACCGAACGTTCGGTCGCGGTGCGGGGCTCCCGGAATGCCGCGGCGGCAACCCGGAAGTCGGGTTCCGGCAACGCTTTCCGGTCCAGCTTTCCGCTGGCATTGATCGGCATCGCGTCCAGCCGCACCAGCAGCGACGGCACCATGTACTCCGGCATCGACGCCTTGGCGTGCGCGATCAACTCGGCCTCGTCGATGGCCGCACCGTCGACGCTCACCACATAGCCGACCAGCGCCTCCCCCGCGGCGTGCTGATGCAGCACCACCGCGGCATTGCCGACCCGCGGATGGGCGGCCAACACGGCCTCGATTTCCCCCAGCTCGATCCGCAGACCACGCAGTTTCACCTGAAAGTCGGTGCGCCCCAGATACTCCAGCTCACCACGCGACTCACGCACCAGGTCACCGGTGCGATACATGCGCTCACCGGCCACACCGTAAGGGTTGGCGACGAACCGGTCCGCGGTCAGGCCCGGCCGCGCCACATAACCGCGCGCCAGCTGAACACCCGACAGGTACAGCTCGCCGACAACCCCGACGGGCACCCGATCGAGGTTCTCGTCGAGCACCAGCAGCCCGGTGTCATCGGCCGGGCCACCGATCGGCACCGACACCTCGTCGAGCGCGGTCACCTCGTGCGCGGTGACGTCGACCGCCGCCTCGGTGGGCCCGTACAGGTTGTGCAGCGCGGTCGACGACAGCTTGCGCAGCCGCGCGGCGGTGGCAGCGGGCAGCGCCTCGCCCGAGGCGAACACCATCCGCAACGACGACAGATCCACCTCGGGACCCAGTTCACCGACGAACGCGGCCAGCATGGACGGCACGAAGTGAGTCACAGTGACGCCATGCGCCGCGATCAACGACGCCAGATACGCGGGATCACCGTGACGACCCGGTTCGGCGACAACGAGCCGAGCGCCGATCTGCAAGGGCCAGAACAGTTCCCACACCGACACATCGAAGGTGTAGGGCGTCTTCTGCAACACCACGTCGGCATCGGTCATGCCGTAGCAGCGCTGCCGCCAATCCAGGTTCGCCACGATCGCCGCGTGGGTCACCGCCACGCCCTTCGGACGGCCCGTGGAACCGGAGGTGAAGATGACGTAGGCCGTATTGCCGGCGCGCACCCCGGAAACCACTGTGCCGGGCGCCGCGTCCCAGTCGATGTCATCGGTGCGCAGAACCGGCGCGCCGTTCAGATCCGGTTCATCGCGGGCACGCGTCACGACCACCACCGGCCGCGCCACCTCGAGCACATAGCGCAGCCGGTCCACCGGATGATCGGGATCCAACGGCACATACGCACCACCCGCCCGCACGATCGCGTGCACCGCGACGATCAATTCGACGCTGCGTCGCAGCGCCAGTCCGACCAGCGTCTCGGGACCGACACCCAACTCGACCAGCCGCGCCGCCAATACCCGCACCCTGGCATCGAATTCCGCGTAGGTCAGCACATCGTCAACGAACTGCACCGCGACCCGATCGGGCGTCCGAGCCACCTGCGCGGCGAACCGATCGACCAGTGTCGCGGCGGCCACCACCTCCATCCCCAACGCGGCCATCGCATCACCGGCCAGCGAATCCAGCAGCACACCGAAGGTCCCCTCGGCGGCATCGACCACGCCGGGGAACAGCTCGGCGAGCACCACCTGCACGAGCGTGTCCGCGTCCAGTGCCCCACCGGTGAGCTCGGCCATCAGCGTGAGCTGGGCATCGAGATCGGCATAGGACACCGCGGTGCCGTCGAACTCGACCGCGATCCGCGCCGGATCCATCGCCGCGACCGTCGCCACCAGCGCTGCCAGCTGTTCTGTTTCCGCGCGCGCCGGAGTGGGGTTGGTCATCGCACACTGCCTTCCATTACCGGCCGCGGGTAACGCCACGCGGCCGCAACAAACTCTCGGAACTCCCCGGCTCGCACCTGGGGTGAGGTGGATCGGCGCGGGGGTGGCCAACCTCGGGCACCCTGCCCGAAATCCACCCGCTCACACCGGATTCAGTGCGATCGGCTATGACACGATCGCGGCAATCCGGCTCGCCGCCACGCAACCAGCAATGACTCGGTTATCTCCCGACCTCCATCGTCAACCACGACACCTGAAACACGCGTCCGAACACGAGGAGAAGCGTATTCGTTTCAATAATAAACCGGACCAGATTCAGTCAAAATCACGGCTGGGCGACCCACTTTTCGACGCTGAGAACGGTCCAGCGATCCGACCGCGTACGCCGAGCCGACAGCGGTCGGCGCGCAGCTCCCGATGGGCGGCGTCACGGCTGTCGACACAGATTCTTACTGTGTCCGGACACACTAAGCGAGACAACGTTGCATCACCGTTGCATCATCGTGATCCAGATCACGAACACGTTCGGCGCCGGAAACGACAAAACCCCCGCCGTACAACGGCGGGGGTTTCGTCAGTCAGCTGGAGCGAGGCCTACTCGGCTTCGGTGGTCTCCTCGACGGCGGCCGGCTCGGCGGCAGCGGCCTCGTCCTCGACCGGGATCAGCGAGATCTTGCCGCGGTTGTCGATATCGGCGATCTCCACGCGCAGCTTGTCGCCGACGTTGACCACGTCTTCGACCTTGGCGACGCGCTTGCCGCTGCCCAGCTTGGAGATGTGCACCAGACCGTCGCGGCCCGGCAGGAGCGAGACGAACGCACCGAAGGCGGTGGTCTTGACGACCGTGCCGAGGAAGCGCTCGCCGACCTTGGGCAGCTGCGGGTTGGCGATGGCGTTGATCATGTCGATCGCGGCCTGGGCCGACGGCCCATCGGTCGCACCGACGAACACGGTGCCGTCATCCTCGATGGAGATGTTGGCGCCGGTTTCCTCGGTGATCTGGTTGATCATCTTGCCCTTGGGCCCGATGACCTCGCCGATCTTGTCGACCGGGATCTTGATGGCCGTCACGCGCGGGGCGTAGGGGCTCATCTCGTCCGGATCGGTGATGGCCTCGGCCATCACATCCAGGATGGTGGTGCGGGCGTCGTGCGCCTGGTTCAGCGCACCGGCGAGCACCTGCGAGGGGATGCCGTCGAGCTTGGTGTCGAGCTGCAGGGCGGTGACGAAGTCACGGGTACCCGCGACCTTGAAGTCCATGTCGCCGAAGGCATCCTCGGCACCGAGGATGTCGGTGAGCGCGACGTAGCGGACCTCGTCCTCACCCTTGTCGTTGGTGATGGTGTCGGAGACCAGGCCCATGGCGATACCCGCGACCGGCGCCTTCAGCGGCACACCGGCGTTGAGCAGCGACAGGGTCGAGGCACAGACCGAACCCATCGAGGTGGAGCCGTTGGAGCTCAGCGCCTCCGAGACCTGACGGATGGCGTAGGGGAACTCCTCCTGCGAAGGCAGCACGGGCATCAGCGCACGCTCGGCGAGCGCGCCGTGGCCGATCTCGCGACGCTTCGGCGAACCGACGCGACCGGTCTCGCCGGTGGAGAACGGCGGGAAGTTGTAGTGGTGCATGTAGCGCTTGGAGGTCTCCGGGCCGAGCGAGTCGACCTGCTGCGCCATCTTCACCATGTCGAGAGTGGTGACACCCATGATCTGGGTCTCGCCACGCTCGAAGATCGCCGAACCGTGGGCGCGCGGGATCACGTCGACCTCGGCGGAGAGCTGACGGATGTCGGCCAGGCCGCGGCCGTCGATGCGGAAACCGTCGGTGAGGATGCGCTGGCGAACCAGCTTCTTGGTGACCGAGCGGAACGCGGCACCCAGTTCCTTCTCGCGACCGGTGAAGTCATCACCCAGACGGGCGAGCACCTCGGCCTTGATCTCGTCGATGCGGGCCTCGCGGGCCTGCTTGTCGGCGATGCTCAGCGCCTGGTTCAGCTCGACCTTCGAGGTACCCTCGACAGCCTCGAACACGTCGGGGCCGTACGGCGGGAAGAGCGGGAACTCCTGGGTCGGCTTGGCGGCCAGCGCGGCCAGGTCGGCCTGGGCGCGGACCAGACGCGCGATGAACGGCTTGGCGGCTTCGAGACCCTCGGCCACCACGGCCTCGGTCGGGGCCTGCGCACCGTCTTCGATCAGCGCGATGACCTTGTCGGTGGCCTCGGCCTCGACCATCATGATGGCGACGTCGCCGGTGTCGGTGACGCGGCCCGCGACGACCATGTCGAACACGGCGCCTTCGAGCTGCTCGACGGTCGGGAACGCGACCCACTGGCCACCGATGAGGGCGACGCGGACGCCACCGATCGGGCCGGAGAACGGGATGCCGGACAGCTGAGTCGACGCCGAGGCGGCGTTGATGGCCACCACGTCGTAGAGGTCGGCCGGGTTGAGGCTCAGGACCGTGACGACGACCTGGATCTCGTTGCGCAGACCGTCGATGAAGGTCGGGCGCAGCGGCCGGTCGATCAGGCGGCAGGTCAGGATCGCGTCGGTGGAGGGGCGGCCCTCACGACGGAAGAACGAGCCGGGGATGCGACCCGCGGCGTACATGCGCTCTTCGACATCGACCGTCAGCGGGAAGAAGTCGAACTGGTCCTTGGGGTACTTGCCTGCGGTGGTCGCCGACAGCAGCATGGTCTCGTCGTCGAGGTAGGCGGCGACGGAACCCGCGGCCTGCTTGGCCAGACGGCCGGTCTCGAAGCGGATGGTGCGGGTGCCGAAGCTACCGTTGTCGATCAGCGCGACCGACTCGAAAACTCCGGGCTCGACCTCGACCGCAGTCGAAGGGCGTTCAGTTGTCTGCGTCATATTCTCTTCTCTCGACCTCTCGTCTCGCTGGTCGCGCTGCCGTTTCCAGGCGTACTTTGTCCCCTGGTGGGCGCGAACCCAGCTGTCGTCAGCCGTACCGGACACGGACACGTGGAAACCCTCCTGGCGTCCACGCGCAGCACCCGGCCGTATCCCCTTGGAAGCGGCGACGCGGAGGCGGTCATCGATCGAAGCCCGACGGCGGCGAGACAAACGCCTGCCGAAAGGCCACTACCGAAGACCGACGCCACGCGGACGAATGCATACGGCTGTCACATGTTGTAATGCAGCCGGGAACCCGATGGTCCCCGAATACACGAATAGCCAACGAGAAGAAGTGTACTTCTTCCCGTTGGCGTCGTGGCGACCGCCTCAGCGAGGAGGCGTGTCGAAGCAGATCAGCGGCGCAGGCCGAGACGCTCGATGAGCGAACGGTAGCGGTTGATGTCGTTGGCCTGCAGGTACTTCGACAGGCGGCGACGACGACCGATCAGGGCCAGCAGGCCGTGACGGGTGTGGTGATCGTGCTTGTGCTGCTTCAGGTGCTCGGTCAGGTCCGAGATCCGCTTCGACAGCAGCGCGATCTGCGCCTCCGGCGAGCCGGTGTCGGTGGGGTGCAGGCCGTATTCGGCGAGAATTGCCGACTTCTGCTCAGTGGTCAGCGCCATGTGGCTCGACTCCTATTTTCAGTTCCGCGCTCGAAGGTCCGGTTACCCGGGATGGGCGCCACCGCGGACCGCAGCAAACCCGAGGAGCCACTCTACTTGACTCTTAACAGCCGAGGTAAATCGGGCTCAGGCGTCCGCGGCGGTGAGGATTTTGCGCGCGGCCTCGACATCGCGGCCCATGGCCTCGACCAGATCGTCGATGGAGTCGAATTTGCGCATCCCGCGCAATTGTTCGACGAAATCGACACCGACGTGCTGGCCGTAGAGGTCGGCCTCACCGTCGAGGACGAACGCTTCGACGGTGCGGGAGCGGCCGGAGAACGTGGGGTTGGTGCCGACCGAGATCGCGGCCATCGCGCGCTCGCCGGGTGCGGCCCGACCGATGGTCGGACCTGACCCGAGCACGGTGAACCAGCCCGCGTACACCCCGTCTGCCGGGATCGCGGCGTGCATCGGCGGGGCGACGTTGGCGGTCGGGAAGCCGAGCCCGCGACCACGGCCGTCGCCGTGCACGACGACACCCTCGACACGATGCGGGCGTCCGAGCGCCTCGGCCGCCGCGGCCATATCGCCCGCGTCGACACAGGCGCGGATATAGGTGGAGGAGAAAGTGACGGCGTGTTCGCCGAGCAGGGTCACTCCGTCGACCTCGAAGCCGAACCGCGCACCGAGGTCGCGCATCGTGTCGACGGTGCCCGCGGCCTTCTTGCCGAAGGTGAAGTTGTCGCCGACCACGACCTCGGTGACATGCAGACGTTCGACCAGCAGGTCGTGCACGTATTCGGACGGGGTGAGCTTCATGAAATCCTGCGTGAACGGCATCACGCAGAACACGTCGATCCCGAGTTCGGCGGCCAGCTCCGCGCGGCGGGTCAGCGTGGTGAGCTGTGCGGGATGCGAACCGGGTCGCACCACTTCCATCGGGTGCGGATCGAAGGTCATCAGAACCGAAGGAACCCCACGCTTGCCCGCCGCGGCGACCGCGCGGCTGATCAGCTGCGCGTGCCCCCGATGTACCCCGTCGAACACGCCGATCGTGAGAACGCAACGCCCCCAGTCCGCGGGCACGTCGTCGAGACTTCGCCATCTCTGCACAGAGCGAAGCCTACGCAAAGCGGTGCCCGAACAGAATTCCGGTCTGACCGGATCACCGGTGCGCGCCGTGCCGGTTCGCCGATGTGTCATTCCGGCCAGGGATGCCTAACATTGGTGATGTGCCAGCTAAACGAGATGTCGCGACCCGTAGCGCGCTGACGCAGCCCGCCGAGCAGGCCGAACTCGCCGCCACCATCGCGCCCGACTTATCGGCGGTGGCACAGGATTATCTGAAGGTCATCTGGACCGCCCAGGAGTGGTCGCAGGAGAAGGTGTCGACCAAGCTGCTGGCCGAGCGGATCGGCGTGTCGGCTTCGACGGTGTCGGAGGCGGTGCGCAAGCTCACCGATCAGGGTCTGGTCGAACACGCCCGCTACGGCGCGATCACCCTGACCGAACACGGCCGTCGCGCCGCGGTCGCGATGGTGCGCAGGCACCGCCTGATCGAGACGTTCCTGGTGAACGAACTCGGCTACGGCTGGGACGAGGTGCACGACGAGGCCGAGGTCCTCGAACACGCCGTCTCGGACCTGCTCATGACCCGCATCGACGCGAAACTCGGCTACCCCGACCGCGACCCACACGGCGACCCCATCCCCTCCGCCGACGGCGCCGTCCCCACTCCCCCCGCCCGCCAGCTCAGCGACTTCGCCGCGGGCGAAGTCGGCCGGGTGGCCCGCATCTCCGATTCCGACCCCGCCATGCTGCGCTATTTCGACTCCGTCGGCATCGCCCTCGACACCACCATCGAGGTAGCCGAACGCCGCGATTTCGCCGGCACCATCGCCGTCCGCATCGCCTCGGCCGAAACCCCGACCGAGCTGGGAACCCTTGCCGCCGAAGCCATTTGGCTGACCGCGTAGTTCCCTGGATCAGCAGTTGAAGTAGGTGCGGAGGCGGTCCGGTACGCCGTCGGCGGAGGCCCTGGACCAGCAGGTGTCATGGGGGAACCTGACGTAGGTGGTCCAGGTTCCTGATGTGCGGGTGATGACGCGCTGGTTGTCGCCGGGGGTATCCCAGCGGATGACAGCCCACCGGCCGTCGCAGTCCGGGATGGTCGCGGTGGGTCCTGGATCGACGCCGAGTTCGGATTCGATGGTGGATTCGGCGCAGGCAGGGGCTGGTTCGGGTGCAGTGTCCTGGAAGCGCAGTTGGCCGGTGGCCGTGCCACCCGGGGTGACCAGGAACAGCGTGTGCATCCCCTCGGGGACCGGATTCGTTCCCGAGGGCGCCGTCATCCCGAAGCGATAGCAACCGATTTCGGTGATGAAGGCCGCCCGGCCCTGCTCGTCGGTGACACCGTCGCGGCGCACCGTTTCCACCGTTTCTCCGACAGGGATGTCGTTGCTCGACGGATCGCACGGCTGCTGCAGCGAAAGGTGAACCGGCACACCGGGAACGGGGATGCCGGACAGGGTCACGGTGCGCAGGACGACAGTGCCGGTCGCGGGTTCGGGTGGCCTCGCGGTCACCGCGGGGGCAGTGGAGGCACCCACGGAATTCGACGGTCCGGCCGGAGAAGCGGCGACCGGCGGCCCGGCCTGGGTGACCGCTGGAGCGGCGCTGGGAGTGGCGAGCGATTTCGGCGCGGCGATCGTGGTCGTCGGACGCGGCGATCCCTGCCCCTGCGGATCACCGCTGCCACAGCCCGCGAGCACCACCGTCACACCGGCGACGACACCGATCCAGGTCTTCCTGATCGCAGTCATGGTCTGCCCCTCCGCCGCGAAAGCTGTATATCTTCGCTATCGCCTGTTTCGGACAGGGCGTTAGCCGCGCGTCCAGTGCCACTGACAGCCGGCGTCACCGACGACTCCACGGATTCGGTGGGCGCGGCTCAGCTCGCGTGCCCGTCGAGCACACGCAGCGTGACCGATTCGGCCACCGGTTGCCGGAATTCGGTGAACAGGGCAGCGACGAGCTCACCACGACTGGTGACGCCCGTCTTGTCGAAGATGGACTTCACATGGTCGCGCACGGTGTGGGCGGAGACCAGCAGGTGCCGGGCGATGGCGGCCGTGGACAGTCCCGCCGCGATGAGTTCGGTGACCTCGAGTTCGCGCCGGGTCAGTTCATAGGCCGCGACGACGAGGGCGGCGACGTCCGACGGGGTCGCGTGTTCGATCACCAGCGCCGTCGTACTCGGTTCGCCGTTCGAGTCACGCAGGCACGAGGCGTGGCAGACGAGCCACTGCCCGGTCAGCGTGCGAATGCGGATGCGGGCGCTGTCGCCGGTGAGCCGCGCGCGGCCCGCCGTGCTGAGAATCCAGACAGGCAACGGCAATTCGAGGCCCGAGTCGGTCGTCGTCGCCGGGCCGGGCGGCATCAGCGCGAGCAGGGCACGTGCTTCGTCGTTGACCGAGAGCAATGCGCCGTCGGCGCCGAACAGCAGCAGGCCGGGCGCGTGGATGCCGTCCGAGCCCGCGGTCGCCGGTCGCGCGAAGCCGCGCAGCCGACGCGCCATCGGGACCGACAGTGCTCGCAGCACAGCGATATCGGCGGCGGCGAATGCCTTCCTGCCGCGTTCCCGGAACAGACTCACCTGCCCCCAGCCTTGCCCGTCCACCCGGAGCACGGCCCGCAACTCGTCACCGAAACCACGCGGCCGCATGAAGTTTCGATACAGCGGGCTCAGTGTCGGCCGGTCGCCTGTCACCGCGCGCAATCCGGCGACCGGTACCGGTGCCAGCGCGAGATCGCGGAACAAGTTGACGTGCTCGGCGAACAGCTCCGACTCCCAGTAGATCCCGCAGCCACCCTCGTGCAGGTTCTCCACCCGCACCGGCGCGGTGGTGAGCCCATTGACCGGATCGGTGGCCACCCACACCGCGGCGTCGAACCCCACTGTCCGGCGCAGTCGGGTAGAGGTCTGCGCGAACAACTCGTGCGCGTCCGGCGCGGCGGCGATCCCGGTGAGCAGGGCGGTCATCGAGGGCGAAGCCGGGGCGGTCATGCACCCATTGTCATCGGGTTCCGCACTCGGGACCATCCCGCAATCGAGGGGGAAGCGGCGGATTCGGTAGGCGCATCCCGCAAACGTGGGATTTCGCAGCGGTCCGCGCACGACCACGCTGATCGAGGAGCGTGCACGACAATCGGCTAGCCGTCGTCACGCCGTCGAATGAGCTTGTGTGGCAATGCCGTCTGACGTCAGGAGTCGATATGCGAATCGGGATCATCGGTGCGGGAGTGGCCGCGGTCGGACTGCTCGACGCGCTCGCGTCCGCCGACCGGGAACCGGGCACGATCACGGTGTTCGAGGGGACGTCGGCGCTGTGGCGTGGCCGTGCCTACCAGCACGACGTGCCCGCGGTGCGGGTGAACGCCCCGCCGGGGTTGATGTCGGTCCGGGCGAACGATCGTGGGCATTTCGAGCGGTGGGTGATGCAGCACCCGGATGCGGTGCGCTTCCTGGACCATGGGCTGGGACAGCCGATCGTGCCCCGCGCGATGTACGGGGAGTATCTGGAACAATCGGCGCGGGCGTCGATCGACCGGTTACGCCGCGACGGATGGCAGGTCAGCGTCGTGAACGACCGGGTGAGCGGCCTCGCCCCAGAGCAGCCGGTGGTATTGCGCACCGAGGGCGGGTCGACGCATCCGGTAGATCGCGTGGTGCTCTGTGTCGGCAGCGGCCGCCCCCGTGACCAGTACGGGCTGACCGGCGCACCCGGCTACATCGACGAGCCGTATCCACTGGCACATACCCTCACCGAGGTGGACCCCGAGGCTCGGGTCGCCGTGATCGGCAGCGGCCTGACCGCCGTCGACATCACCGCGGCGCTGAGCGCGAACGGCCATCGAGGTCCGATCACGTTGTTGTCGCGCAGCGGCATCCTGCCGTTCGTCCAGCAACGCCCACGACCACTCACACCGCGGCACCTCACCCCGGCCGCCGCGCTCGACCTGGCAGCACGCGGTCCGGTCGAGTTCGCCGACGTGGTCGCGCTGCTGCGGGCCGAACTGGCCGACCTGGGTGAGGATTTCGACGAGTTCGCCGCCGAGATCCGCGCCACCGGCACCGAGGACCCGACCCACCGACTGCGCCGCCAGCTCACCGATGTCGATTCCACACTGCTCGGCCGGCGTCTGCTCACCATGGCGATTCGCACGATGGGCCCGATCCTGTGGCCCGCCATGACCGAGGGCGACCGGATGATGTTGCGCACCGATCATCACCGCACGATCAGCAGCCTCAGCTCACCGATGGTCCCGCACAACGCGGAAATCCTGCTGCGCCTGCTGGATTCGGGTCAGGTCAGGTTGCGAACCGGAATCACCACGATCACCGCGGACAACACCGCGTTCACGGTGACCGACGAATCCACCTGGCCGGCAGACGTCGTGATCAACGCCGTGAACCCACCCGCCTACGTCACCCCACAGGACACCGAAACACTGATGGCACGCCTACTCGACGACGGCACAGCGGAATTCGCACCCACCGGTGGCCTGCGCGCCGAACCACGTACCCGCGCACTGCACACCGACACCTGGCACGTCCTCGGCAACCTGGCAGCGGATTCGATGTTCATCGCCACGAATCCGCCCGGCCTCGCCGCCGAAGCGGCGATGCTGGCCGAGCACCTGACGAAGGAATCCGGAACTCCGACGAGAGGCAGCGTCCGCGACGATGAGCATCTGACCTCTGCCAGCGGCGAATTCGCGGCCAAGGACCCTGACCGCGCCCGGTCACGGTAGCCCGAAGCGGGCATCGCCCGTCGCCGCATCGGCAGGCGACAGGCTCACCGGTCAGTCGCCGATTCCCCTCGGGCGCACCACCATGACAGAGCCCGCGCGTTTGCCGCTTTCCTCCAGGAGTGCGATGGCCCGGCCCCGTGGGTCGATGGCGGCGTAGACGCCCTTGATGCCGACAGGTTCGAGCCAGCGGCCGGTGCGCAGGTCGGTGGCCTGCGATTCGTCGATGTCGCGGAGGGGGAAGGCGGTACGGACGGCGGTGTCGATATCGAGGCTCAGCAGGGGCTGCTCGGCTTCGGCGGCCGCCGCGAGTTCTTCGAGGGTGCGGGCGTGTTCGAGGGTGAAGGGACCAACCCTGGTGCGGCGCAAGGCTGTCAGGTGACCACCTACACCGAGGGCTGCGCCCAGATCGCGAGCCAGGGCGCGGATGTAGGTGCCGGAGGTGCATTCGACCGCGACGTCGAGGTCGACGAATTCGCCGTCGGTGATGTCGCGGCGGGCGAGAACCTCGAAGCGCGACACCGTCACCGGGCGGGCGGCCAGTTGCACCTCCTCGCCGGCACGCACGCGCGCGTAGGCACGTTCACCGTCGACCTTGATGGCGCTCACCGTGGCGGGAACCTGCTCGATGTCACCGGTCAGCGCCGCGACACCGGCCGCGATCTCGTCGTCGGTGACGTGCGACGCGGAGGTGGTCTCGATGACGTCACCCTCGGCGTCGTCGGTGTTCGTGGCCTGACCGAGGCGGATCGTCGCGGTGTAGGCCTTGGTGGTGAGGAGCAGCTGACCGAGCAGTTTGGTGGCCCGTTCCACCCCGAGCACCAGCACACCGGTGGCCATCGGGTCGAGCGTGCCCGCGTGGCCGACCTTCTTGGTCTGCAACAGCTTCCGGCTGCGCGCCACGACATCGTGGCTGGTGAGCCCGCTGTCCTTGTCGACGATCACGAGACCGCCGAGCTCGCCGACCCGCGACACCCGTGCCGCCATCAGACGTGCGCGATCGCGGTCAGGATCAGCCCGTCGGCGATCAGCCAGGTGCCGTCGAACTCTGTCAGCGCGGCGCCGCCGTCGTTCGTCAGGCCGGGCACGAGCAGCTTCGTGTGGAAGGTACCCGAGCCCGAATCGTCTGTGCGGGAATCGATCTCGAAGGTGATATGCGCGTCCTCGAAACCGAGCCAGCGCAGTGTCAGCGGGAACCAGGCCTTGTAGGTGGCCTCTTTGGCGCAGAACAGCAGCCGATCCAGGTGCAGGCCCTCGCCGGGCGTGTCGGACAGCCACTCGCGTTCGGCGGGCAGACTGACCGAATCGAGCACGCCTTCGGGCAGGGTGTCGTGCGGTTCGGCGTCGATGCCGACCGAACGGAAACGCAGCGCGTGCGCCATCGCCGCGGCACGATAGCCGTCGCAATGGGTGAGGCTGCCGACGATGCCGCGCGGGAACAGCGGCATTCCGCGCTCCCCCTTGCCGATCGCGACGGGCGGCTCACCGAGCTGTTCGAGGGCGAGGCGAGCACAGTGCCGGGCACCGATGAAATCGCGGCGGCGCTTCTCCACGGATTTGGCGATGAGGTGCTCCTCGGCGGGATGCGCCGTCATGTCCTCCGGAAACACCAGCAACTCCGCCGAAGCCACACTCCTCGGCAAAATCCTCTCCAGCAAGTGCTGTTCCGCCTCTCCGCGTATTTAGGCCAGATCTAGGCGCTGGTCGGTCAGCGTTGGCGTCTGGCGGTACCGGGATGGGCGGTTTGCTCGTGCCCGGTGAGTTACCGATGTTCTTACGAAATCAGGCGTAGCGATCTCTTGCAAATTTGCCTTTAGATGCCTCGTCTGCGTTCGGCTTTTTCGCGCATCTCCGCTGCTGCGGCTTCCATCTCCGGGGTTACCTTGAAGTGGCCGCCCCAGGCGTTCAGGTCGCCTTCGGCGTAGACCGGGTCGGGCAGGATCTGGCGCAGGAGCGGGTTCGGCATGCCTCGGCGTTTCCATTCGCGGGGGTAGCCGAGGGAGACCTCTTCGAAGCGGACGCCGTCGTAGTAGGTGGTGCGGGGGATGTGGAGGTGGCCGTAGACCGAGCAGACCACGTTGTAGCTGGTGTGCCAGTCGGCGGTCAGGTCGGTGCCGCACCACAGCGAGAACTCCGGGTAGAACAGGATGTCGGTGGGCTGGCGGACCAGGGGGAAGTGGTTGATCATCACCAGCGGGGTTCCCGGGGGCAGCGCGTCGATGCGGCGCTGGGTGTACTGGACGCGGGCGTGGCACCAGGCATCGCGGGTGAGGTACGGGTCCGGGGTCAGCAGGAACTCGTCGGTGGCGACGACATTGCGTTCGCGCGCCAGCGCCAAACCCTCCGCCTTGGTTTTCGTGCCCGCCGGTCGCCACGAGTAGTCGTAGAGCAGGAACATCGGCGCCAGGGTGACCCGGCCGCCGTATTTCTCGGCACCCGAACCCGTCCACACCGGGAACGGGTCCTCCGGGGTCACGACATCGAGGTCACGGCACATCGCCACCAGATAGTCGTAGCGGGCGGCGCCGTGCATCTGCACCGGGTCCTTCGGCGTGGTCCACAGCTCGTGGTTGCCCGGCACCCAGATGACCTTGGCGAAGCGGCCGCGCAACAACTCCAGCGCCCACCGCACCTCCTCGGCCTTCTCCCCCACATCACCGGCGACGATCAACCAGTCCTCGGGCGAATCGGGAACGATCTGTTCCACCACAGGTTTGTTCCCCTGATGCCCCACATGCACATCGCTGACCGCCATCAACTTCGGAATCACCTGTCCACAGTGGCACACGCACCGCCGGGCAGTTCGCCGCCGGTCCATTCCGGTCGGTCAGCGGCGGCCGAGCACCGCGAACGAGGTGGCGACCGCACGCCGTGCCAGGGCACGACGCAGCGGTTAGGGTTTTCCTGATAGCGTTGCGTCACTTCAATTTCGGGGGATCTTGTGTTGCTGGCAAAAGGGGGCAATCGTGTGCTGTCCGGCGGACGGGTCGAGGTTCACCTCGGCCTGCTGAACGGCCCACTTCCGCAGCTGTTCGCGGTGTGCCTCGACGACACCGGTCGACTGCGCGCAGGGCCCGACCTGGTCGTCCCCAGCGAACGCTCGGCCGACGGCGCGGTCGAGGTCGTGGATGGTGCGGTGCGGATCGACCCCACCCGGGTCGACCCCGGAATCGCACGGGTGGTCGCCGTCGTCAGCGCGGGTGACCGCGGGTTCGCGGGCACCGAGATCCGGACCGTCGTGCGCGACGATGGCGAGGAGATCGTCGCGGTGAGCAGTGGATTCTCCGCCGAGACGCTGGTCATGGCGGTCGAGCTGTATCGCCATCAGGACCGATGGAAGATTCGACACCTCGGCGAAGGCTATGCGAACGGGATCGTCGGCCTCGCGCACGACATCGGACTCTCGCTGCCGACGCCGCCCGACCCCGGCCATGGATCGGCCGACGAGACGACGGGTTCAGCACCCGACTTCGGCCGCCCGAGTACTCCTGGACCAACTGGCGCGCCCGCCCCGACCGGCGGCGACGAATCGCTGAGTCCGGGTAGTCGGATCGCCGGTGTCCTGATGGGTCTCGCGATCTTGCTTTTCTTCGGTGCCCTCGCGCTCATCAGCCTCCCCGAGTCCGGAGACTCCGGGGTCAAATGCGGCACCGAGGTGATGGATGCCGACGACGTCTGCGTCACCGACCACACACTCCGCCATACCCGGGACGAACAGGCGGATATCAACGAGCGCGGCGACTTCCTCGGGCTCTTCTGCTTCGTCCCGCTCGCCCTGGTCGGGGCCGCGATCATCTACGGCTCGGTGAAGAAGGATCCCGACTAGCGGTCAGGCCAGTTTCCCGGGCACCTCGGACCCGACCTGCGCCCACTTCCCCGACCGCGCTCGCAGGACCACCGCGACCAGCCGTGCCAGCATGAAGACGACCAGCCCCGACCAGATCCCGGCCACTCCCCAGTCGAAGACGAGGGAGAGCCAGATCAGAGGAAGGAAGCCGCCCAGTGCGGCGACGAGGGTGGCGGTGCGCAGGAAGGCGGCGTCGCCCGCGCCGAGCAGAACGCCGTCGAGGGCGAAGACCGCGCCCGCGACCGGGATCATGGCGACGAAGAACCACCAGATGACGTGGGTGCGGTCGAGGACTTCCGGGTCGTCGGTGAACAGGAGCGGAATCACTCCGTAGCCCGCGGCGAACGCTCCGGCAAGGACCAGGGCGAAGATCTCCGACCAGCCGGTGACCCGACGCGCGATGCCCTTGGCGCCGTGCGCGTTTCCCGCCCCGAGGGCCGCGCCGACCAGGGTCTGGGCGGCGATGGCGAGCGAATCCAGGGTCAGGGCAAGGAAATTCCAGAGTTGCAGGACCAACTGGTGGGCAGCGACGGACGCGGCGCCGAAACGGGCGGCCACCGCGGCGGCGGAGACGAAGCAGATCTGGAAGGACAGGCTGCGGACGATGAGATCGCGGCCGAGCACGAGTTGAGCGCGCATCACCGCGAGTCGCGGGCGCAGCGAAACATGTTCACGCAGCAGGGCATAGGCGAACAGGACGCCGGAGACCGATTGGCCGACGAGATTGGCCACCGCGGAACCGGCCAGTTCCATCCGCGGCGCACCGAGCAGTCCGTACACCAGGACCGGACACAGCACCGCCGAGAGTGCCAGTCCCACAACCACATAGGTCAGCGGTCGGCGAACGTCCTGCACGCCGCGCATCCACCCGTTGCCCGCCATCGACAGCAGGATCAACGGCACGCCGAACAGCGCGATCCGTACCCAGCTGAGCGCCTCGTCGGCGATCTCACCACCGCCGGACAGCACCGAACACAACGGCACCGCGAACAGCTGGATCACCGCGACGATCACCAGACCGACCGCGACACCCACCCAACTGGCCTGCACGCCTTCCTCGACCGCGCCCGTCCGGTCCCCCGCACCGTGTCTGCGGGCCGCGCGCGCGGTCGTCCCGTAGGACAGGAACGTCAGCTGGGTACTCACCGTTCCGAGGATCACCGCGCCGACCGCCAGCCCGGCCAGGGCCAGGGCCCCCAGCCTGCCGACCACGGCGATGTCGAAGAGCAGATACAACGGCTCGGCAACCAGCACACCCAGTGTGGGCACGGCGATGCCGAGAATGCGCCGTGGCCCGGCCCGGTCGACCTCGCCGGTCAAGGCTTCATCCATCGGTTCAGCGGACCCCACACCGACCTCCCACGGTCACCACGAACAATTGGGCGCGAACGCGCTGCCGACCTGCCGATGGTGGCACACGCCACCGACAACATCGCCCATCGCGCGCATCGCCACAAGGACCATCTCGCCGACCACCGGGCATGATCGCCGCGCGGCAGTCGAGTTCTCGGCATGCCGCCACCACACGACTTCCCATCGAAGTCGGCGTCCGGCGGCCGGAACCGCGGACACACCAACCGATCAGCATGAATCGCGGATCCGAAGTGTGGACGGCGGGCAGGATGAGCGGCAATATTGGTCGTCCGCCCAGCTCCGGTGGACGATGTCACGCCGCGAACGCACGGTTCGCCCGAAATAACTCAGGATCGACCATGGTGTTTGTACAGCGATGGCGGGTGATCACGGCGTTCGCCCTGGTCGGCGCGGCGACCCAGCTGGTGTGGCTCACCTACGCGCCGGTGACGACCGTGGCGGCGGAGCACTTCGGTGTCTCCGAGTCCGCGGTCGGGTGGCTGGCGAACATGTTCCCGCTGCTCTACGTCGTGCTGGCCGTTCCCGCTGGGATCGCGCTGGATCGCTGGTTCCGGCCCAGCTTGATCGCAGGCGCGGCACTCACCGCGATCGGTGCCGCGCTGCGCCTGCTCGACGGTGGTTTCGCGATCGTGCTCATCGGTCAGACCGTCGTCGCGATCGCGCAACCGCTGGTGCTCAACGCGATCACCGGCATCTCCGGGCACTATCTCGACGAGAAGGACCGGCCGACCGGCATCGCGGTCGGTACCGCGAGCACCTTCGCCGGTATGGCGGCGGCGTTCGTGCTCGGCGCCGCGCTCCCCGCGGAAAGCCAGCTCACCACACTCACCGCGGTCGGCACCATCTTCGCCGCGCTGGCCGCGATCGCGCTCACCATCGAGTTGATGCGCGCGGGCACCGGGCCCGCGGCGAGCACCTCGACCTCGCTCACCGCGCTGCGAGCGACCGTCGGCGACCGCTATGTGCGCCGACTCTGCGTCGCCGTGTTCTTCCCCTTCGGCACTTTCGTCGCGCTGGCGACCTTCGGCCAGGCCTTGCTCGAACCGTCCGGTGTCAGCGCCGACGCGGCGAGCATCGCGCTGCTGGTGAATGTTCTCGCCGGCGTGGTCGGCTGCGCGGTGATACCGGTCGCGGTCCTGCGCCGCGGCATCGAACTGCCCGCCGTGATGGTGGGCCTCACCGCCAGCGCCGCCGCCTGCCTGCTCGTCGCCCTCGCTCCCGGCCTGGCAACGGGTTTCCTGGCCTTCGTCCTCATCGGCCTGACCCTGCTCCCCGCCCTCCCGATCGTCCTGGCCATGGCCGAACGCCACACCGGCGCCGCCGACGGCACCGCCGCGGGCCTCATCTGGATGACCGGCAACCTCGGCGGCCTCGTCGTGGCAGGCCTGACCGGCGTCCTCGTAGACCACCCGTCCCTGGCCTTCGCCCTCTGCGCCGTCACCACGATCCTCGGCGTCGCACTCGCGCTGCGCCTACGCCGCGACGAGCCGCGACCTGGCACGAGGATCAGCCCAGCGCGGTAATCAGCGCGCGCACAACGTCTTCGGCATTGCCGTAGGTGGTGTAGCCGGCGGCGAAGCGGTGGCCGCCACCGCCGAAACCGCTGGCGACCGCGGCGACGTCGACGCCGTCGGTGCGGCCGGGGGCGGAGTCGCGCGAACGCAGGGAGACGGTCCAGCGGTCGTTGTGGCCGCGGGCTTCCTTGAAGACCGCGGCGATGCCCGCTTCGGCGGTGGTGCGGATGACGTCGATGACGCTTTCGACCTCTTCGGGGCCCACGTCGTGGGTGTCGGCGGCGCGGACCAGCGCGTAGACGAGTCCGACACCGGCGGCGGATGGTACGACCACGGCGGTGGACAGCACCTTCGCCAGCATCGGGAGCCAGGCGTAGGGGTGGGTGTCGAGCAGGACACGGGTGATCTCGGTGCCATCGATGCCGGTGGCGAGCAGGCGCTCGGCCATGGCGTGGCTGCCGGGGCGGGCCCAGCGGAACGAGCCGGTATCGGTGACCAGGCCCGCGAACAGACAGTGCGCGATATCGGCGTCGATCTCCGCGCCCCAGGCATCGAGTAGCCGGGTCACCAATTCGGTGGTCGAGGCCGCGGATTCGTCGATCAGGTCGACGGTGCCGAACCCGTCGTTGGCGCGATGGTGATCGATCACCAATGTGGTTGCTGCACCGGGTAATCGGTCCGCGAGAGCACCGAGACGGTTGCGGGCGCCGCAGTCGACGACGATCAGCAGGTCTACTTCGTGCGGCACCTGCGCCGGTGGCACGATCAGCCGCACTCCGGGCAGCGTGCGCAGCGAAGCGGGCAGCTCGGCGGGCTCGGCGAAGGACACGCACACCGGGACGTCGCGCCGGTGCAGCGCCAACGCCAGCGCGAGCCCGCTACCGACGGTGTCGGCATCGGGCTGCACGTGGCACAGGATCGTCACCGAACGCGCCGCCGCCAAAGCGGCGACGGCTGCGCCCAGTTCGATCCCATCTCGGACGCTGGTCATCCGGCGTCCACGTCGGCCGGTCCTCGGCCGGACACGGCGGTGCCCGCCGGGCAGGACTCGGCGCCCCGCGTGGTCACTCGGGCTACCGCCCCCGGGCGATGACCGGACATGCCTGCCTACTCGTCTTCGTCGTCGCGATCGGCCTTGTACGGGTCGGCCTCGCCGGCGTGCTTGGCGTTGGCGGCGACCTTGGCCACCTCGTCGTCGATGGCGCGAGCCCTGGCGAGCAACTCTTCCATCTCGCGAGCCACCTCGGGCACCTTATCGAGAGTGAAAGACAGGATCGGGGTGAACTTCACTCCGGTACCCGCGCCCACCTTGGACCGCAATACACCCTTGGCCGCGTCCAGCCCGGCGGCGGCTTCGACGTAGTCGGGTTCGGCGTCGATGGTCTCGCCCATCACCGTGTAATACACGTTCGCCTCGCGCAGATCGCCGGTCACCTTGGCATCGGTGACGGTGACGAACCGCAACCGCGGATCCTTGATCTCGTATTCGATCGCGGTAGCCACGATCGCGGAAATCCGCTTGGCGAGTCGGCGTGCCCTGGCTTGATCCACCATGGGAGTGCTCCTCTCTTCGGCGGCACGGGTGAGGCCCTACGTGGTTACGCAGGCTTCCGCCTCCGGGCCTTGACACCCGTGCCGCTGCCTCTAGTCTTCGGGTCCGAAGATCCGGCGGCGTACTGCCAGCAACTCTATCTCCGGACGCGCGGCAACGTGCCGCTCACACTTGTCGAGCACCTCGTTCAGGTGTCCCGCTTCCGCACTGACCATGGCCACCCCGAGCAGTGCCCGGCGGTGCAGGTCCTGATCTCCGGCTTCGGCGGCATTCACGCCGAAGCGCTTTCCCAGCTCAGCGAGGATCGGCCGGATCACCGACCGCTTCTCCTTGAGCGAATGCACGTCACCGAGCAGTAGATCGAATTCGAGCGCACCGATGAACAGCGGTGCTCACCTCCTGGTAGATGGGGTTACCGCAAGACCCCACGCCGCACCCGAGGAATCGGATGCGGCGTGGGTGCGGCGATATTGCGTTGATCAGTCGCGCGGCTTTTCACGAAGCTCGTAAGCCTCGATGATGTCGCCGTCCTTGATGTCGCTGTAGGTGACGGTCATACCGCACTCGAAACCTTCGCGAACCTCAGGAGCGTCGTCCTTCTCCCGCTTGAGCGAGGAGATGGTCATCGTCTCCGCGACCACTCGACCGTCACGGATCAGGCGCGCCTTGGCGTTGCGCTTGACCGAGCCGGAGGTGACCATGCAACCGGCGATGTTGCCGATCTTCGACGAACGGAAGATCGCGCGGATCTCGGCGCGGCCCAGCTCGACCTCTTCGTAGATCGGCTTGAGCATGCCCTTGAGGGCCTTCTCGATCTCGTCGATCGCCTGGTAGATCACCGAGTAGTACCGGATATCCACGCCTTCGCGGTTGGCCAGCTCAGTGGCCTTGCCCTCCGCGCGGACGTTGAAGCCGATGATGATCGCGTTGGAGGCCGACGCCAGGTTGACGTTGGTCTCGGTGACGCCACCGACACCGCGGTCGATGACGCGCAGACGCACCTCGTCGTCGATCTCGATACCGAGCAGGGCCTCTTCGAGGGCCTCGACGGTACCGGAGTTGTCGCCCTTGAGGATCAGGTTGAGCTCCGAAGTCTCCTTCAGGGCGGCATCCAGATCTTCCAGGCTGATCCGCTTGCGGCTGCGAGCGGCCAGCGCGTTGCGCTTGCGCGCATTGCGGCGGTCGGCGATCTGACGGGCGATGCGGTCTTCCTCGACCACGATCAGGTTGTCACCAGCGCCGGGGACGGAGGTGAAACCGATGACCTGGACCGGGCGCGACGGGGTCGCCGCGTGGACGTCCTCGCCGTGCTCGTCGACCATGCGACGGACGCGACCGTAGGCGTCGCCCGCCACGATCGAGTCACCGACGTGCAGCGTGCCGCGCTGGATGAGCACGGTGGCCACGGGGCCACGGCCGCGGTCGAGGTGCGCCTCGATGGCGACACCCTGGGCGTCCATGTCCGGGTTGGCCCGCAGGTCGAGCGAGGCATCCGCGGTCAACAGCACCGCTTCGAGCAGCTGATCGATGTTGGTGCCCTGCTTGGCCGAGATGTTGACGAACATGGTGTCGCCGCCGTACTCCTCGGTGACCAGGCCGTACTCGGTGAGCTGCTGCTTGATCTTGTCCGGGTTCGCACCCTCTTTGTCGATCTTGTTGATCGCGACGACGATCGGCACATCAGCGGCCTGCGCGTGGTTGATCGCTTCCACCGTCTGCGGCATGACGCCGTCGTCGGCCGCGACCACGAGGATCGCGATATCGGTGGCCTTCGCACCACGAGCACGCATGGCGGTGAACGCCTCGTGACCCGGGGTGTCGATGAAGGTGATCAGGCGCTCTTCCTCGTTGAGGTTGGTGAGCACCTGGTAGGCACCGATGTGCTGGGTGATGCCACCGGCCTCGCCCTCAGCGACGTTGGCCTTACGGATCGTGTCGAGCAGTCGGGTCTTACCGTGGTCGACGTGACCCATGACGGTCACGACCGGCGGACGGTGTTCGAGGTCGTCCTCGCCGCCGGCGTCCTCGCCGTAGGTGAGGTCGAACGACTGCAGCAGTTCGCGATCTTCGTCCTCGGGGCTGACCACGTGGACGACGTAGTTCATCTCGCCGCCGAGCAGCTCGAGGGTCTCGTCGTTCACCGACTGGGTCGCGGTGACCATCTCGCCGAGGTTGAACAGTGCCTGCACGAGAGCAGCGGGGTTCGCGTCGATCTTCTCGGCGAAGTCCGACAGCGACGCGCCGCGGGCGAGACGGATGATCTCGCCGTTGCCGCGGGGCAGCCGCACGCCACCGACGGCGGGAGCCTGCATGTTCTCGTACTCGGCGCGCTTCGCCCGCTTCGACTTGCGACCACGACGGACAGCGCCGCCGGGACGACCGAACGCGCCTGCCGCGCCACCACGGCCACCGGGACCACCGGGACGACCGCCGCCGCCACCGGGACGACCACGGAAACCACCGGCCGCGGGAGCACCGGCACCGGCGCCGGGAGCGCCGGGGGCACCGCCACCGCCACCGCGGTAGCCGCCACCGCCGCCACCACCGGGACGGCCTGCGCCGCCACCGCCGGGAGCGCCACCGGGACGACCCGGACGGCCACCGGCCGCGGGGCCGGGACGTGCGGAGCGCGCGGGCATGGCACCGGGGTTCGGACGCGGAGGCATCGAACCCGGGTTGGGACGGGGACCACCGGGACGCGGGGCACCGCCCTGCGCGGCGGCCGGACGCTGACCCTGGCCGCCACCCTGACCGGGGCGGGGACCGCCCTGACCGGGAGCCGGACGCGGGCCACCCTGACCGGGAGCCGGACGGGGACCGCCCTGACCCGGAGTCGGCCGCGGACCACCCTGCGGGGCGGGACGCGGTGCCGGACGCTCACGATCGGGCGCCGAGCTGAACGGGTTGTTGCCGACGCGCGGAGCCTTGGGCCCCGGCTTCGGGCCGGGACCTGCCGGCCGCGGACCCGGTGCGGCCGCACCGGGGGTTGCCTGACCCGGACGGGTCTGACCCGCGGCGGGAGCCTGTGCCGGACGCGGCGCGGCGGGAGCCGGACGCGGACCGGGCGCGGGGGCGCTTGCGGGCTTGGCGGCCGGAGCCGACTGCGCGGCGGCCGGAGCGGGGCTCGCGGGTGCCGGAGCAGCGGGCTTCGCCTCGACCGGAGCGGCCGGTTCGGCCTTCGGCGCAGCCGGCGCGGCAGCAGCAGCTGCCGGGGCGGGAGCGGCCGGAGCCGGACGCGGACCGGGGCGGGGGCCACCGGGGGTGGGCTTGGCAGCCGGACGGGCTGCTGCTGCCGACGACGGGCCGGGACGGGCCGCCGACTTGGCATCGGCCGCCGGAGCGGACTTCGACGCCAGAGATTCGCGCAGACGACGTGCGACGGGTGCTTCCACCGTCGAGGACGCCGACTTCACGAACTCGCCTTGCTCCTTGAGCTTCGCGAGTAGTTCCTTGCTTGTGACACCGAGCTCTTTAGCCAACTCGTGCACGCGGGCCTTGCCTGCCACTGCTCTCCTCACTGAGAGGCCGAGCAGTGACGCCGCCTAGGTAAGGCGGGCCCGCACGACCTCGGGTTATCTCCGACGGACGTTCATCGTTGGTGCTTCACGGTGTGCTCATGAGTGCTCGTGCCTGTTCTCGAGGTACTGCTCCAGGGCTGAGATATCCAGATTTCCGGACACTCGTAGGGCTCTGCCGAATGCTCGGCGCCGCTCTGCGGAACGCAAACAAGCTGAAACGGGGTGCAGCCAGGCACCCCGTCCGGGAAGTCTGCGCCGCGGATCGGGAACAATCGCGACATCGGTGTTCCGATGCTGCGCAACGATCCGCAACAGGTCGGCAGATGGCTCACGCTGACGGCATCCGATACAGGTGCGAACGGATTGCGCGGGCCGGTCCTGTACCCACTCTACCGGTGACCCGGTCATAACAACGAACCCCTCCCCTCCGGAAGTTACCAACATGTCATCCGCAGGCAGGGATTCGATGTGCCTGGATCAACTACGGTGCGCTTCCGGCCGGGTGGAGTCGTCCGGTTGCGGAGCCGCGTCGCTGCGGATATCGATGCGCCAGCCCGTCAGACGGGCGGCCAGGCGGGCATTCTGGCCCTCCTTGCCGATGGCGAGGGAGAGCTGGAAGTCCGGCACGATCACGCGGGCAGCCCTGGCGTCGGGGTCGACGACAGTGACCGATACCACCTTCGACGGCGAGAGCGCATTGCCGACGAAGGTCGCCGGATCCTCGGCGTAGTCGATGATATCGATCTTCTCGCCCGCCAGTTCGCTCATCACATTGCGCACGCGCTGGCCCATCGGGCCGATGCACGCGCCCTTGGCGTTCACGCCGGGCACGGTGGACTGCACGGCGATCTTGGAACGGTGTCCCGACTCGCGGGCGACCGCGACGATCTCGACGGAGCCGTCGGCGATCTCGGGCACCTCGAGCGAGAACAGCCGCCGCACCAGGTTCGGGTGGGTGCGCGAGAGCTGGATCTGCGGGCCACGCGGGCCGCGCGAGACGCCGTAGACGTAGCACTTGATCCGGTCGCCGTGCTCGTAGGTCTCCCCCGGCACCTGTTCGGCGGGCGGGATCAGGCCCTCGGCGCCGTTGGCCTCGCTGCCGATGCGAACCACCACGATGCCGCGGGCATTGGCCCTGGCGTCGCGCTGGACCACACCGCCGACGATCTCGCCCTCATGGGTGGCGAAATCGCCGAAGGACTTCTCGTTCTCGGCGTCACGCAGCCGCTGCAGCACCACCTGGCGGGCGGTGGTCGCGGCGATGCGGCCGAACCCCTCCGGGGTGTCGTCCCATTCGGACACGAGGTTGCCGTCGGCGTCGAGTTCGCGCGCCATCACCCGCACCACACCGGTCTTCTGGTTGATGTCGATGCGCGCGTTGGCCTCGTGGCCGTCGGTGTGCCGGTAGGCGGTGAGCAGCGCCGACTCGATCGCCGAGATCACGGTCTCGATCGAGATGCCTTTGTCGGCGACAATCGCCCGCAAGGCTTCGATTTCAATATTCATTCCGCAACCCCTTCGGTGGGAGTGTCAAGGTGTTGTCCTGGCGCGGCCAGGTCGGCGGGCTCTTCGCCCGGTACCGGGCGGCCCGGCGCGATGCCGCCGGCGAGTTCGAGTTCGGCGGCGCCCGGTGCGTTGAATTCGACCTGGACGACAGCCTCGGCGATATCGGCGATCCGAACAGGAACGCGATGCGGCTTCGCCTTGCCGCCGATGACGAGTGCGATGGTGGTGGCGTCGTCGGCGAGCAGGCCGACGCGCGCGTCGAAACGGGCCTTGCCCTCGATCCGCTCGGCACCGTCGGCCAGCTTGACGCGGACCTTGCGGCCCTGTGCGCGCCGCCAGTGCCGTTCGGTGGTGAGCGGGCGCTCCACGCCGGGCGTCGTCACTTCGAGCAGATAGGCGGATTCGCCGAAATCGCCTGCGGCATCGAGAAGTTCGGACATCTCGCGGCTGAGCGCGGCGATGGCGTCCAGGTTCGCCGTGCCGTCGCTGTCGACGGTGACCTTCACCCGAACCGGAGCCAACTCGCCGTTGCCCGCAGCCACGATCGCGACGCCCTCGAGGTCGAATCCCCGGCGTGCGACGAGCTCAGCGACAAGCTGGCTCACCCTTTCCTCGGTGGGCATCGGCATATGGGCGGCTCCTGGTTCAGTTGTGACGCGATCGGAAATATCTACGCCGAAGGTCTAGCGTAACGCGCTCAGAGAGTGTAAAGGACCAGGCGCTGGGCGCTGCGCACCGGTCCGGCTCGGCGTGCCCGAGGTGTGTCGCCGCGCGCGCGAGCTACCCGCGCGCGATCTGGCACGATGGTGCACGTGCCCCACCGCCATACCGTCCCGCCGAGAGCCGGGCGACCTTCCGGCATGCGCTCCGACCGGCACGAACCCCAGCACTTGCGGGTCGAGCCTGCCACCGCGCACCTCGCCGGGTCGACGCCGGCTCCCACCGGCGCGACCCCGTCGCACCTATCCGCCATAGTGCCGCATCCCACACCGGTGCAGCAGCTTTCATCATCGGCGCCCGCTCCGGCCGACACACGGTCGACCTGGCGCCGCCGCACACTGCTCCGACTGGTCGGCGCGAGCGCGATCAGCATTCCCGCGGTGGCCACGCTGGCCGCCTGCGCCGAGGACGATACCGTGCACGCGCCGGATCCTCTTGCCGCGCAAGAGGTTCTGGCCCGAGCCGATGCCGCCGCCGCGACGGCCGCGATCGCGCTGGCGCCGCAGTCGAACGCCGCGCTGAGCACGATCGCCACCGAGCGCACCGCCCATGCCGACGCGTTGCGCACCGAAATCGACCGGGTGATCGGCGTCTACGGCGACGGCACCACCCCCGTCCATCGCACGGGGTCGCTGACCGTGCCCGGCCCCGACGGTTCCCCGGTGCCCGCCTCGGAAGTCGAGACAGCGGCCGCGCAGCCTGCCACCGTCGCACAGCTGCGTGATCAGCTGGTCCGCTCCCAACAGTCCGCCGCCACCCTGGCCCGCACCGAATCCGGTTATCGCGCAGGACTTCTCGCGTCGATCAGTGCGGCCTGCGCCACCCAGGCAGGAGTCCTGCTGACATGACCGAACAGCGAAAGTTCCTGCAGAACGCGCTCGATGCCGAGTACGCCGCCGTCTACTCCTACGGCCTGATCGCCGCGTACGCCAATTCCGACCGGGCCCGCCTGGTCGCGGAGTTCAGCGCCGCGCATCGAGCACGCCGCGACGCCACGGTCGAGCTGCTCGAAGCTGACGGCACGGCACCGGGCGCCCCCGGCGCCGCCTATACCCCGCCCGCACCGGTCGACGACCCGATCCCGGCGGCACATCTGGCGGTGAGCGTCGAATCCGATTGCGCCGCAGCGTGGTACGCGGTGGTCGAGAACGCGACCGACGAATCGGTGCGTGCCACCGCGACGGAAGCGCTCACCGAAGCCGCTGTCCGCCGTGCCCGCTGGCAGACGATTCTGGGGGCGACGCCGGTCACGGTCACTTTCCCCGGCCGCGCCTAGGCGACGGCTCCCCTCGCGGGCGCCCGGCCACCGCTCATCGATGTCCGCCGGATCGGACAGAAGTCCCGGGTGGATCCAGCGACCCACCCGGGACCGGTCGCCTGCTACGGGCGCATCGCGTACACGCCGTCGTAGGCCGCCACCTGCTGCCACACCCGGTCGAACCGTTCGGCGTCGGCGACCGGGCTGCGCAGTGCCCCGATCGCCCATGCACGCTGAGCCTCGGTGACCGACGGCTTGCCGAGCACCGCCGTGGCGTGGGTGTTGAAGTCGCGGATCTGGAAGTCGAAGATCTGGTCGAGCACATCGCGGTCGAGCCCGGTGAGCTCGGCCTGCTCGAGGATCAGCTGGCCGTAGACCACCGTGGAGAACAGGTGGCCGATGGTCAGCATGAAGTCCAGGTCCTTCTGCTGGGCCGCGTCGGGGGCCGCGGTGAGCAGCAGGCTGCGCAGCGCTCGAGCCTGCTCGTAGAACCGGCCGACATTCGGGACCTCGGCTGCCTGCTCGTAGGCGGGGGTCCAGTCGGCGAACTGCACCTTGCCCGCGCCGCGTGCCGGACCCTGCTGCCAGAAGAACGGCTGGTCACCGGCTTCGAGGTTGGTGCCGATCGCCGGGTATTCCTTCGGGTTGAGCAGGTAGTTCGGCATGAACTTCAGGATCTGGCCCACGTTCACGTGCACGGTGCCCTCGAGGCGCGGCAGGTGGTTGATGTAGCGCGAGGCCTGCGCGAAGTAGGTGGCCTTCTCGAAACCCTTGGCCGCCAGCACATCCAGCAGCAGGGTCATCGCGACCTCGGCCTCGGAGGTGACCTTGGACTTGGTCATCGGGTTGAACAGCAGGTAGCGGCGGTCCTCGAGCGAGGCGCTGCGGAAGTAGTCGACGGCGCGGTCGCTGAACAGCTTCATCGCGATCAACCGCGAGTACGCGTCGACGAAATTACCTCGCACATGGGCGAAGTCGGTGACCGGGTTGCCGTAGAGGATGCGGTTGTTGGCGTGTGTGATGGCCTCGAAGAACGAGTGCTCGACCATGCCGATGCCGCCGTGGCAGAGGTTGAACTTGCCGACATTGACGGTGTTGAGCGCGGCCGAGAAGGCCTCGGGCCCTTCGTGGAGCAGGTCGGCGGCGGTCACCGGGTAGTTCTCCAGCCGGAAGTGGCTGACATACATCTGACCGTGGATGACGCTCTCGATCAGGTGGTAGTCGTCGTGGCGGCTGTCGGCGGCGAACCAGACGTAGCCTTCGGGACCCTCGACATCACCGCGCCGGGAGAACACCGACACCATCGAGGCGACGTTGCCGTTGCCGATGTAGTACTTCTCGCCGCTCGCCCGGAACAGGATGCCCGCCTCGGCGTCGGCACTGCCCGGCTCGCTCGGGGTGAGGATGAGGTCGGTGTTGTAGATGTCGGCGCCGTGGTCGCGCTCGGACAGCGCGAACGCCATCACCTGACCGTCGTCGAGGTCGGCGGCGGCCTTGCGCTTGGCGATCTCGTTGTCGCTCTGCCAGATCGGGCCCAGGCCCAGGATGGTGACCTGCTCGGCGTACCAGTACGCCAGCCCGTAGAACCCGAAGATCTCCGCCAGGGCCGCGTTGCGTGCCGCGTCCCAGCGCTTGTTCGGGTCGCCGTCGGCGTAGGCGGCCGGGGTCAGGAAGGTCGCGAACAGCTTTTCCTTGCCCACGAACTCGAGGAACTCCGAGGTCCACACCGCGTCGCGATCCTCGACCAGCAGCTGCGCCTTGCCCTTGGACTCGAACCACTCGATGGTGGCGCGCAGCAGCCGCCGCGTCTCGGCATCGAAATGCTGCGGGTCGTAGGTGGCCGGGTTGAACAGCAGGCTGGGCGAACTCGTCATGCCGTTAACTTATCAGCGCCGCCCACTCGCCACGCCGACCCTCGCACCCGCTACCAGCACTTTCGCCTACGTAGCCGTAAGTTCGAACCGCCCGGCGCCCTGTTCGATGACACCCAGCGCTGGGGCGATCACAGCGTGGCCGGGGTGGGGTATTCGCCCACATATCCGGCACGCAGGAAGCGATCCAGCCCGAGTTCGGTCCCGAGCTCCCCTCGCCTCCCAGGGTTGCGCACGTAGAAGACGAACAGGTGATAGAGACGGGTCGGGTCGGTCTCGAGGTCGGTGTGTTCGATATCGATGGTTCGGTAGCCGGTATCGGCATCTCCGGTGACAAGGGTGATCACGTTGGTGCCGCTGCCGAATCGGAACTCCTTGCGGCTTTGGGCGCCGACCGCCGTGACGTCCTGCCAGGCAACGCTGGTCGGACCCTTGCCGTAGTCGATCGCGATGTCCTGCGGCGTAAGCACGATGCCGACGTTGCCGAGGGTCTTTCGAGGGGGCTGGTAGATGCCGAAGCCGATGAGTAGAGCGACCAATGCGGGCAAGGAAATCATGAAGAAGTACGCGGCTCCCATCGACCAGTCATCGTTCAACGATGCGATGAAGTGCCACAACCCAGCCCCGAGAACGACCACTCCGTACGTTACGCACACCAAACGTCCGGCCGAGGACGGGCGCGCCACGGGCAACGCGAGTGCGGGACCCGTATCGGTGGCACGAATGTCAGCGGCCACCGGAGCGGTTCGTGGCAGCTCCGACAATCCCCACCAGGTCAACGCGGCGGCCAGTGGGCCGATCAGCGCGAGTATGAAGAATCCGCCCGCCACCGATTCCGTCACCATCACCAAGATCGCGCTGAACACCATCGGCCAAAAGGCCAGCGCGCACGCGAACGGCAGCACTATATAACGGTACGCGCCGAACGCCTTTCGTTTCCAATCCGCCGGTAACGGCAAGTCGGATGTACTCCGGTACCTACCCATCAGATCTCCTTCTGCGATCTTATCGACCTACGCGGTCGCGGATCTGATGCCGGCCTCCGTTGCACCCTCCACCGCCTGAATGAGTTTCGGCACCATGCCGAGGAGCGACGACGCTTCCAGAACGACCGCGCGGACGATCTGCGCCGTCTTTGAACCCGCGCCCGAAATGCCAACACTGGCGCGGGCGACAGCCCCGAAAGATGCTGTTCCCCCGGTGCAGATGATGATCGCCGCAGCCTCGACCAGCACTCCGGCCAGCCAGTTCAGGACTTCGATCAGCATCCCGCGAAACCCCTCGACCATGTCGCCGAGCGCTGCATTTACTTTACTCAGAGAGGAGGCGAGGGATGACTTAGCCTCGATGTCTGCCATGAACGCATCAGCCTTGGTTTTGTAGGCCGTGCCGGCGGCTCCGGCCCATTCGCTGACATCTTTCTGGAGTTCGGTGTTCCAGGTCGCGGCGGCTTTGGTCAGTTCTTTGGAAATGTTCTCCCAGGAAGCGGAATACGCCTTGACCATATCCGGGTTACCCATGAGCCAATCGAGTGTCTTGCGCATTGGTTCGATATTCTCCAACATCCAACCCATCAGCAGCGCGCCCACAATGTTGAACGGGTCGAACTTCGCCAGGGGAACCCCTGTGGCCATGCGCTTCTGGTACTCCAACACGTCCGCCGCGGCGACGGCAACCGCAGAAGCTTTGAGGGCTGCGCCATACAGATTCTTGACCGGGTCTTCCCCGTTCAACGCTTCCTTGACGAGCCCAACGGCTTCCCAGCCATCTCCGACCGGTGTGCCTTTGGCCAGACCTGATTCGGCACCGTCGCTGGTTATCCTGGGGAGTAGAGCCTTCTGATCGAAACCATAAGCCTCGTCGTCGTCGACTTTCTTGTCGATCAAGTCATTACCCGCAGGCGGCGCGGCGTCATTGAACGGCATAGTTCCCCCTATTTGATCTGGTTTTGCTGACGCTCGATCGCGGCTTTGCGGTCGGCATCGAGGTTTTCGAAGGTATCCGCGCAGTGCCGCAGCGTTTTCGGCAGCGTCTCGGTCGTTTCGACGATCTTCTGCAGGCCGTCGGTAATCCGATCGTGCAGCGAGCTCATTATCGCATCCGCATACAACCCGACCAACAATCCGTAGCCGTCATCCAACTTCGCTAGATAGTCGGCGGCCTGCTTGGCTGCGCTGACGCTCCCGAGCGTCGATTCGACCGCGCCGGCGTGCGCACGGACGCTCTCGGGTTTGACGACGACATCATCGCTGTTCCACATCTAAGTCCTCATTCCAGCCATGACTTCTTGCTGAAGTACTCGTCATCGTCATCCGGTTCGTCAGGCGTGACGATCTGATTCCGATCCGGCTTCCGGCTGAACGTCCCAGGGGCAGGCGGTTCCCATGTCGACTGCGTCGACGGCGCGGAACTGGGCGGCGCGGGCGCATACGTGGGCTGGGGCGGAACATGCTCGCCCGCAGGCTCTGACTCGACGTCCGGGAATCGCTCGGCGAGAATGTCAAGGATCGATGCGCCCGCCGCATCCTCGCCGACAACCCGATGCACGACATCGGCGACCTCGGACCGCATCTTCGCCTGCGCCTTGCGCATACACGAGAGGATCTCCGCCGACAGTGCGTCGGGGTCCATGCTCCGCGTACCCGGTCCCAGGCCGATCGCCGTCGGCACCCCGGTGCTGTCCACCGTGACGCTCACGCGCCCGCCCGCGCTCGACGCGGACACCGATGTCATCGCCATCTGCCCCTGCAGCTCCTCGTACCGCTGGACCTTCTGCTCCAAATCGGCTGCGAACTGCGATAGTTCCTCTGCTGCACGGCTCGGATCGAAGCCGACCATCTGTACCTCCCCCTAACGACGAACTGTCGGACCAGACTCTGTCAACGAAGCACACACCACGCAAATCTCAGGGCGTTCTTTCGGCTCCGTCCACTGGATTAGACGCGCCGTAGACCCGTTCGGTTCCAGCGAGTTTCAGCTGACCTCGGCGCCGGAGACAGCAAATCGCGCTGCCCCACAGGAAGTGGGACAGCGCGATTCGTGAAATCAGTTCAGCCGCGGATCTTGGCGGTGACCGCGCTGACGGCGTCTTCGGCCGGGATCTCCTCGGCTTCGCCGGTGAAGCGGTTGCGCAGTTCTACCTTGCCCTCGGCCCAGCCGCGGCCGATGACGAGAATCCAGGGCATGCCGAGCAGTTCGGCGTCCTTGAACTTCACGCCGGGTGAGGCGGTGCGGTCGTCGAAGAGGACCTCGAGGCCCTCGGCGTCCAGGCCGGCGACGACGTGTTCGGCGCCGTCGCGGGCGGCGGCGTCCTTGTTGGCGATCACCACGTGCACGTCGAACGGGGCGACCTCGGCGGGCCAGCGCAGGCCCTTCTCGTCGTGCTGCTGTTCGGCGATCACCGCGACCATGCGGGACACGCCGATGCCGTAGGAGCCCATGGTGAGGCGGACCGGCTTGCCGTTCTCGCCGAGCACGTCGACGTCGAAGGCGTCGGTGTACTTGCGGCCGAGCTGGAAGATGTGACCGATCTCGATGCCGCGCGCGGACACCAGCGGGCCGGCGCCGTCGGGCGAGGGATCGCCGTCGCGGACCTCGGCGGCCTCGATGGTGCCGTCGGGGGTGAAGTCACGACCGGCGACCAGGCCGACCATGTGCTTGCCGTTGACGTCGGCGCCGGTGATCCACGCGGTGCCGTCGACGACGCGGGGGTCGACGAGGTAGCGAACACCGTTGGCGGCCAGGCCCTTCGGGCCGATGTAGCCCTTCACGAGGAACGGGTTGGCGACGAAGTCGGCCTCGGTGAGCATTTCCACCTCGGCGGGCTCGACGGCGGCGCCGAGACGCTTGTCGTCGACCTCGCGGTCGCCGGGGACGCCGATGCCGAGGATCTCGGTCTTGCCGTCGGGGTGGCGCAGCTTCACCATCACGTTCTTCAACGTGTCGGCGGCGGTCACGGTGCGGTCGAGGACCTTCGCCTCGTTGGCCCAGTCGACCAGCGTCGCGATGGTGGGGGTGTTCGGGGTGTCGTACTCGACCGCGTCGGCCTGGCCCTCGATGGGCAGCGGCGCGGGCGCGGGCGTGACCACGGCTTCCACGTTCGCCGCGTAGCCGGACTCGACGCAGCGCACGTAGGTGTCCTCACCGACGGGGCTGGCGGCGAGGAACTCCTCGGACGCGCTGCCGCCCATGGCACCAGAGGTGGCGGCCACGATCACGTACTCGACCCCGAGCCGCTCGAAGATCGCCTCGTAGGCCTTGCGGTGGGTGGCGTAGCTGTTGGTCAGACCGTCGTCGTCGATGTCGAAGGAGTAGGAGTCCTTCATCACGAACTCGCGGCCGCGCAGGATGCCCGCGCGGGGCCGTTCCTCGTCGCGGTACTTGGTCTGGATCTGGTAGAGGGTGACCGGCAGATCTTTGTAGGAGTTGTACTCACCCTTCACGGTGAGCGCGAAGAGCTCCTCGTGGGTGGGCCCGAGCAGGTAGTCGCCGCCCTTGCGGTCCTTGAGCCGGAACAGGCCGGGGCCGTACTCGGTCCACCGGTTGGTGGTCTCGTAGGGCTCGCGCGGCAGCAGCGCGGGCAGCGAGATCTCCTGGGCGCCGGTGGCGTCCATCTCCTGGCGCACCACGTCCTCGATCTTGCGCAGCGTGCGCAGACCGAGCGGCAGCCACGAGTACACGCCGGGGGCGACCCGGCGGACGTAGCCGGCGCGAACGAGCAGTTTGTGGCTGGGCACCTCGGCGTCGGCGGGATCGTCTCGCAGGGTGCGCAGGAACAGGCGGGAGAGGCGGGTGATCACGGATGCACAGGGTAGTCCCTGGTCCGGGCCGGGCGACAGCCGATTACCACCTGGGCGCTGCGCCAGACCCCGAAAAGCGGTTCCGGCAATTGAGCGCATATCAGGTTACCCATTACGAATCTATTTCAATCATCAGATAACAACCTGATAACGTAACCGCATATCGCAATTCCGAGATGACTAGATTTTCCCGATAAGTCAATTACGCACTTACAACAGAAAATTGGTGGCGGCGACGCTACCCTTGCGAGAGGTCACAATGGCTGAGACGAAATCCATGTCGAAGCGCTGTACAGCAGTGTTCGCCGGTGCCGCGTTGGTGGCCGCGGCCCTCGCCGGATGCACCAAGACCGAGACCACCGAGAGCGGTCAGCTCCTGCAGTCACTGAAGGACAAGGGCACGATCACCGTGGGTTTCGCCGGTGAGGCGCCCTATTCGTTCGAAGACGGAGGCCAGCTCACCGGCGCGACCGTGGCCCTGCACAAGGAGATCTTCGCCAACCTCGGCATCAAGACCGTCGACGGTGTGCAGACCGAGTTCGGCGCCCTGATCCCCGGCTTGCAGGCCAATCGATTCGATGCGGTCAGCGCCGGTATGTCGATCTTGCCGAAACGCTGTGAACAGGCATCTTTCAGCGAACCGGAATTCATGTACACCACCGCGCTGATGGTGAAACCCGGTAATCCGATGAATTTGACGGATATGCAATCGATCAAGTCGAGCGGCGCGAAGATGGCCGCGATGACCGGCGCCATCGAATCCGATTACGCCAGCTCGCTCGGCATCGACGCCACCCAGGTCGGTACCCCCCAGGACGGCATGGACGCGGTCACCTCCGGGCGCGCCGACGTGTTCGCGCTCACCGCGATCTCGCTGAACTGGCTCAAGAGCCACACCCCCAACGCCGCGGTCGACGTGACACCGTCGTTCGTGGCCGTCATCGACGGCAAGCCGCAGGTCGGCGCCGGTGGCACCGTGTTCCGCACCACCGATCCCGATCTGCTCGCCGCCTACAACGCCGAGCTGACCAAGATCACCGGCGACAAGGACAAGTACCTGTCGATCGTCGGGAAGTTCGGGTTCACCGAACGTGAGCTGCCGGATCCGAAGTACACGACGGCCAAGCTGTGCAAGGGCGAAATCTGATCCACGCATGAGCAATTTCGACGCGGTACGCGATGCCCTTCCCGCGCTGTGGAAGGGCATCGTCGTCACGCTGGAGCTGACCATCGGCGGCGCGCTCCTCGCGTTCGTCCTCGCCCTCGCCCTTGGTACCACCGCCCGCGTGCGCAATCTCGCGGCGCGCGGCAGTGCCCGGGTCATGATCGAATTCTTCCGCGGCACTTCACTTCTGGTGCAGATCTTCTGGCTGTTCTATGTGCTGCCGCTACTCGGCTACAAGCTCGACCCGCTCTTCTGCGGCATCCTGGCGCTTGGCCTGAACTACGGCGCCTACGGTGCCGAAGTGGTGCGTGGCGCACTCAACGCGGTGCCGCGCGCGCAGTTCGAGGCGGCGGTCGCGCTGAATTTCAGTCCGTGGCAGCGGATGCGCAGGGTGCTGTTCCCGCAGGCGTGGGCGCTGATGCTGCCCTCGTTGACCAATCTGCTGGTCCACCTGCTCAAGGGCACCGCGGTGGCGTCCTACATCACCCTGCACGACCTGACCTACGAGATCGGTGACCTGCGCAAGACCACCAGCGACACCCTGTTCTCCTTCGGTGTCGGCCTGGTCATCTACTTCGTCCTTGGCTACCTGCTCACCCTCGGCATGAACCTGCTCGAAACCCGTGCCAAGACCAAGCTGGGTCGCGGGGCCTCGCTCAAAGAAGTGCTGAGCCTCGCCCCCGATGACACGAAGGTGGCGCCATGACCGCGGAATGGAGTTGGGAGCGCGCCCGCGAAGCGCTGCCGGTGCTCTGGGACGGCTTCCAGATCACGCTGCTGGCGACGGTGCTCGGCTTCGCGCTGGCCGCGGTGCTCGGGCTGGCGATCGCGATGATCCGGCGCACGATGCCGCGCCCGATCGCCGCACCGGTGCACGCGGTGAGCGAGTTCATCCGCCTCACCCCGCTGGTCGTGCAGTTGCTGTTCGCCTACACGCTGCTCACGCAGTTCTCGGCGTTGCAGATCGGCGTCGTCGTGCTCGGCATCCACTACTCGAGCTACCTGGCCGAGGTGTACCGGGCCGGGATCGAGGCGGTGCCGAAGGGGCAGTGGGAGGCGGCGCGCGCGCTGTCGTTGCCGCCTGCACGCACCTGGGGTGCGGTGGTGCTGCCGCAGGCGATCCGGGCGAGCCTGCCCGCGCTCGGCACCAACGCCGTCTCGATGTTCAAGGACACACCGTTCCTGTTCGCCATCTCGGTCGTCGAATTGGTGACCGCCGCACAGCAATTCGGAGCACGCAACTTCGCGTACCTGGAGTCGATCACGATGGCCGGGGTGTTCTTCCTCGTCGCCAGCTACCCGACGTCTGTGCTGATCAGAAGACTGGAGAAGCGCCTTGCCTACTACTGATGACGAGATGATCCGATTCGATCAGGTGGTCAAACGCTTCGGCGCGCTCACCGTGCTGGACGAACTCGATTTCAGCGTCCGGCGCGGCGAGAAGGTCACCCTGATCGGGCCGTCCGGGTCCGGCAAGACCACCATCCTGCGGCTGCTGATGACCCTGGAGACGATCACCGACGGCGTGATCTGGGTCGACGGTGCACCGCTCACCCATACCGAGCGCGGCGGAAAGCTGGTGCCCGCCAAGGAGAAACACCTGCGCGCGGTGCGCACCAAGATCGGCATGGTGTTCCAGCAGTTCAACCTGTTCCCGAATATGACGGTGCTGGAGAACATCACCGAGGCGCCGATTCATGTGCTCGGCAAGTCGAAAGACGAAGCGCGCGAACGTGCTCGGCATCTGCTCGACGTGGTCGGGTTGTCGGACAAGGCCGACGCGCATCCCTCGCAGCTGTCGGGCGGGCAACAGCAGCGGGTCGCGATCGCGCGGTGTTGCGCGATGGACCCGAAGGTCATGCTGCTCGACGAGGTGACTTCGGCTTTGGACCCGGAACTGGTCGGTGACGTCCTCGACGTGTTGCGCACGATCGCCGAGACCACCGATATCACCATGCTGATCGTCACCCACGAGATGCGCTTCGCCCGCGAGGTGTCGGACCGGGTGCTGATGTTCGACTCCGGCCGGATCATCGAGCAAGGGCCACCGGAACAGATCTTCGAGGCGCCGACCAACGAGCGCACTCGTAAGTTCTTGGAGGCGGTGCGCTGAACTCGGCGGCAGCTGAACACAACTCGAGGCGGGTGCCGGTGCCTCTGCCTGCCCTGGGCGAGGCTGCCGACAGCGGCAGCTCGGTCCAGGGCGGGGCGGGGCGAGGTGGCAGTTTCTCCGGCGATTACCGTTGACGATCGTGCTGGTGCTGCTGCCTCCCTCCGAAACCAAATCCGACGGCGGATCGGGCGCGCCGTTGAACCTCGACGATCTCGCGATGCCGCAGCTCAGCGCGGTCCGCGACAAATTGATCACCGAAGTGGTGCAGCTGGCGGCCGACCCCGCGCAGTCGGCGGCCGTACTCGGATTGGGCAAGGGCGCGGACGCCGAGGTTGCCCGCAACGCGAGCCTGCGCACGTCGGCGACGCGCCCGGCCTTGGAGCGCTACACCGGTGTCCTCTACGACGCGCTGGACGCGACATCGTTCACCAAGGTGCAGCGCGCCAAGGCCTACGCGCGGCTGGGGATCGGTTCGGCCCTGTTCGGCGCAGTCCGCGCGGCGGACCCCATTCCCGCCTACCGCCTCTCCGGCGGCACCAAACTCCCAGGACTGCCGACACTTTCGGCGGTATGGCGCGATGTGTTGCCCGACGCCCTCTACGCGGAAGCCGCGGGCGAGCTCGTGATCGACCTTCGCTCGGGCACCTACCAGCAGCTCGGCCGAGTCCCCGACGCCATCACCGCCAATGTCCTCACCGAACACCCCGACGGCTCACGTACCGTCGTCAGCCACTTCAACAAGCATCACAAGGGCCTGCTCGCCCGCGCCCTCGTCCTCACCCGCGCCGATCCCACCGACATCCGCGGCGTCGCCCGGGTAGCCACCAAAGCGGGCCTGCGAGCCGAAATCGCCTCCCCCACCGAACTTCTGATCATCACTGGCTGACGGAGGCCATGAGCTGGATGAGGTTGCCGCAGGTGTCGTCGAAGACCGCGGTGCTGACCGGGCCCATGGGGGCGGGGGCCTGGGTGAAGAAGACGCCGCGGTCGAGCAGACGGCGGTATTCGGCGTCGAGGTCGTCGACGGTGAAGACGATGACGGGGATGCCCTCGGCGCTCAGTGCCGTTTTGTAGGCCTTGGCCGCCGGGTGCTGGTCGGGCTCGAGCAGCAGCTGGATGCCGTCCACGTCGGCGGGCGAGACGAGGGTGAGCCAGTCGTATTCACCGACCGGGACCTTGTCTTTGACCTGGAAGCCGAGCACGTCGGTGTAGAAGGCCTCGGCCTTGGCCTGGTCGTCGACGAAGACGCTGGTCACTCCGATGCGGATCATGGGTCCTCCTGAGAGATCGGCCATCGCGCCGACACCGCCCGCAGCGGCGTGAAATCGGCGTGATGGAACTTGTATCGGCCTTGTCGGCGGGTATGTACGAGACCGGCGTCCTCGAGCACGCCGAGGTGCTGGGTGATCGCCTGGCGGGACGAGCTGATGTCGTGCTTGCTCACGAGGCGGGCGCACAGTTCGAACAGGGTTTGCCCGTCGCGATCGGCCAGTTCGTCGAGAAGCGCGCGTCGTGTCGAGTCCGCCAGTGCGGTGAAAATATCGGTCACTGAGCACGCTCCGTTCACTCCCCTCGAACCATAGGCAAGCCCACACTTGCCTGTCAAGCGCAAGCAGTGGCTTGCCTGTCATGCGCCGCACCCCGCCCGCCACCCTCGGGCCGCCTCCACCAATCGGGCGTGAACCAGGTCGACGTGTGGTCGCGACGGCGCGCCGACCCGGCGAGCGAGGAATCCGGTGTTGATCGGCGGGTCGACGGGATCGAGCAGCGTCACCAGCGTTCCGTCGGCCAGTTCCCGGCCGCACAGGTAGTGCGGAAGCACACTGATCCCCGCCTCCGCGACGATCGCGGCGAGCACCGCGCGGAGGTCGCCGACGATCAGAGCCGGCTCGGTTTCCAGGCGGGTCTCGAAGACGTGGCGCCAGTAGCGGCGCAGGATCGGCAGATCCGCGGCGTAGCTGACGAGCGGAATGCCAGCCAGCGCGATCGGGCCGTCGGCGCGCAGGCGTTCGGTGTCGATGCGGTCGGCGATCGAGGGTGCGGCGACAAGGAGGAATTCCTCGTCGACGAGCGGTTCGGCCAGCACGGTCCGCCCCCGCGGGCGCGTGGTGGCGAACACCAGATCCAGCGCGCCCGACTGTAATCGGGCGAGCAGGTCGTCGGTGAGCCCGGTGCTGACGGTGAGCCGTACACCGTCGGCGACCAGTGGTGCGAGCGCGGGCACGACCTTGGCGGCGAGCATCTCCGCCGGTCCGCCGAGCAGCACCGGCGGCTCGGGCGGCGCCACACGGTCGGCCGTCGCACCGCTCACGACCGTTTCCAGCGCCTCGAGTGGGCCGCTCACCCTGGCCGCGAGCTCGTGACCGGCGGCAGTCGGCGACACCCCGCGGGGCAGTCGTTCGAACAGCGGCCTGCCGAGGTGCCGTTCGAGCGCCTGGATCTGCGTGGTCACGGTCGGCTGGGACAGCCCCACCTGGGCCGCGCCCGCGGTGAGCGATCCGGTGCGGAAGACGGCCAGGAAGGTCCGCAGTTGCACCAGATCCATCGAGCCATCGGCTGACCTATGTCTCATATAGACAATCCTATTGGTCAGGAGATGCCATCGACCCTAGCGTTGTTCCCATGGCAAACATCCTGTTCGTTCTCACCGGCGCCGATCATTGGACACTGGCCGACGGCACCGAACATCCCACCGGCTACTGGGCCGAGGAATTCACCGCACCCTATGCGGCCTTCACCGGGGCGGGGCACACCGTCACCGTGGCGACCCCGGACGGCGTGATCGCGGCCGTCGACCAGGCCAGCCTGGCCCCTGAGGTCAACGGTGGCGCCGACGGCGCGGCAGCGGTCGCCGAGATCATCGCCGGCGCCACCGCATTGCGGAGTCCGCTCGCCCTCGACAAGGTCGACCTCGCCGACTACGACGCCGTCTTCTACCCCGGCGGTCACGGCCCGATGCAAGATCTGGCCGTCGACCAGGTCTCCGGCACGCTCCTCAACGACGCCCTCGCCTCCGGCAAACCGCTCGGCATCGTCTGCCACGCCCCCGCCGCGCTGCTCGCCACCGCGGAGTCGGGCAGCTCCCCCTTCGCCGGCTACCGGCTCACCGCGTTCAGCAATGCGGAGGAGACTCAGGCAGGCTTCGCCGACAAGGCGAAGTGGCTGCTCCAGGACCGGCTGGTCGCACTGGGTGTCGACTACCGCGAAGGCGAACCGTGGGCCCCGCACATCGAGGTCGACCGCAATCTCTACACCGGTCAGAACCCCGCCTCCGCGAGCCCACTGGCCGCCGAAATGCTCACCGCTCTCTGACAAGTCGCACAGGCTGTACCGACCGGCCGGTTACCTCAGCTGATCACCGCGGTGAGTTCGGCGAGTTCGGCCGCGAGGTTGGCACGGGCGATCGCCTCGTAGCGGTCGTGGGCGAGGTCGGTGCGGAACAGGCGGGGCTGGTTGGCGAGATTGCGCAGTACCGACGCGCGACCTGCCCGGAACAGGTCGTCGGGGACGTGGGCGTATTCGGCACGGATCGCGGTGGTGTAGGCGGCGTATTCCTCTGGTGTGCCACCGAGAACGACCAGGTCGGCATCACAGAGCACCGCGCCGTTCGCATCGCCCGGCTGTGGGTTGTGCCCACGGGTGAGTACCACGAGCCGCACCACCTCCTCGACCAATGCCGTTGTCGCACCGAGTGATTCGAGGATGTCGCGACCCAGGTCGGCGCTGCGCTCCTCGTTGTCGGCCCGAGCGACGGCGTAGATCGCGTCGTGGAAGAACGCCGCGTACCGCACGGCATCGATATCAGCTGCGGCACCGGCGAATTCGTCGATGGCAGCGAGCATCACCGCCAGGTGCGTGCCGGTGTGGTAGCGGCGGTGCGGCTCGCTGTAGCGCCCCACCACCCCGGCACCGATTTGTTCGGCTCCGACCCCGGCCAACGCGATCCACCGGTCGATCAGGTTCTGCGACAACGCACTCATACAACAAGTTTCGTCGTCGGCACCGACGCCCACAACCCCCGATTCCTACCTGGTACGCACCCGAAAGGGCTCAGACCTCGGCAGCGGCGAGGGCCGCACGTACCTCCTCGGCGCTGCCACGCTTCGAGGCGGGCGGCCAGTTGCCGTCGGCGACGGCGTAGGGATGGATGTAGACCGGTGTATCCCGTTGGGAGCGGCGGCTTTCGGCGAGGGAGCCACCGTCGACCACGTCATAGCCGATGGTGTCGATGACATCGCCTGCCAGCTTCTTGGCGTCGGGGTCGTCGCCGAAGATGGGCAAGGCGGAGCGATCCGCGGCGCCCGCGGGCCGGGCGAGTTCGGCGAGGTTGGCGTAGACGATGTTGTTGAACGCCTTGACCACCTTCGATTCGGGAAGGTGTTGTTGCAGCAGTTCGCTGGTGGTGGTCTCGTCGGCGTCGAGATCAGGGAACGCACCGTCGCGGTCGGGATAGTAGTTGTTGGTGTCGACCACGACCTTGCCCGCGAGCGGTGCGACCGGCACCTCCCGATACGCCTTCAACGGCACGGTCACCACCACGAGATCACCGGCGGCCGCCGCCTCGGCCGGGGTGGCCGCCCGTGCCCGCGGACCCAGCTCGGCGACCAGATCCGCCAAGGTCTCCGGTCCGCGCGAGTTGCTGAGCACCACGTCATAGCCCGCGTCCACCGCCAGCCGCGCCACGGTGGAACCGATATGTCCGCTACCGATCAATCCGAGTGTCGTCATGCGCGGAACAACCGCCACCACCGCACGGTTGTTCCCGGCTCAGGTGGACCATTGTCACCGCTCGAGCCGCCGGATAACGTGGGGCGATGGTGTCTTCGGCTCATCTGGCCTCGTTCGCGGGTTTGGCGTTTCTGCTGGTGATCGTGCCAGGGCCGAGCGTCTTGTTCACGATCGGCCGTGCGCTCACCGTCGGACGACGATCGGCGCTGATGACCGTACTGGGCAATTCGGTCGGGGTGTACGGACAGGTCATCGCTGTCGCGTTCGGGTTGGGCGCGGTGGTGGCCGCGTCGGCGGCGGTGTTCACCGCGATCAAACTCGTCGGGGCCGCCTATCTGGTCTATCTCGGTGTGCAGGCGATTCGGCATCGCGGCGCGCTGCGGACGGCCTTTCATGCCGAACAGAACGTGGATTTCCACAGTCCGATGACGGCGTTCCGGGACGGATTGATCGTCGGCGCGGCCAACCCGAAAACCATTGTCTTCCTGGCGGCGCTGCTCCCCCAGTTCGTGGACACCACACGCGGTTCGGTGCCACAACAGATGCTGATCCTCGGGCTCTGCATCCCGGTGTTCGGCCTGATCTTCGACTCGCTCTGGGCGCTCGTGGCGGGGTCGGCGCGGTCCTGGTTCGCCCGGTCACCGCGCCGCCTCGCCGCCGTCGGCGGTACCAGTGGCCTGGTTATGATCGGGCTCGGCACGTCGCTGGCTCTCACCGGCCGCAAAGACTGAACTACGACCGTCAGGATGTTCGATGAAGAGCTTGCTGCTCGCCGGTGCTGTAGCGCTGATGTTCTCGGTGTCGACGCACGCCGTGGCGCAGGCCGAGCCGCGACCGGGTGCCGTCTACGTCGCGCTCGGTGATTCCGGGGCAGCCACGACGGGTGCGGTCGATCTCGACCTCGCCGCACCGCTGCGCTGCGTCCGTTCCACGTCCAACGCACCGAAACTGGTCGCCGAGAGGCTCGGGCTGGCGCTGGACGACCGGACCTGCAGCTCGGCGAAGATTCCTGATCTGTACACCTCGCAGGGCGCGGGGATCGCCCCGCAGTTCGACGCGCTCGGTCCGGCCACCGAGATCGTCACGCTGCACATGGGCGCCAACGATGCCGACATGACCGAGTTCATCCTCGGCCATTGTCATGCGGGAGCACTCAGCGGTGGGTGCGCCGCCGAGGCGGATCCGGAGTGGGACAACAAGATCGACGCGATAGCGCCCGCCTACGCCGCCGCACTGGCCGACATCACCCGGCTCGCGCCCAACGCGACCGTCTTCGTCGACGGCTGGCCCACCTATCTCACGAACACCAGCTGCCCGGCCATGCTGGGCCTGCTCCCCGCCGATGCCGCCTACATCCAGTCCAAGTTCGAACGCCTCAACACCGTCGTCGCGCGGGCGGCCGCCGCCCACGGCGCCGTGTACATCGATACCGTCGCCGCCTCGCGCGAGTTCGGGATGTGCGCCGATCCGGCGACCCGCTGGTTCGATCCGATTCTGGCCGATCAGACCCTGCTCCCCTATCACCCCACCCTCGCCGGGCAGCGCGGCGTCGCGGACCTGATCGTCGCCGCCGTCGAATCGAATGGAGTCCTCGCTCGCTGACCCGGAGCCCCGGGTTCGCGGCCTAGAGTTTGTCGCCGCCCGCGGTGAGGTCGCGCACGAGCAGCGCCGCGTGCAGTGAGGTGCGCGATTCACCGTCGTCGAGGTCGACAGCGAGGATGCGTTCGATGCGGTCGAGGCGGTCGTAGAGAGTGGGTCGGCTGATCGCGAGCGCCTTGGCAAGTTCGGTCTTGTTGCCTGCCAGATCGAGGAAGCGGCGCAGGGTGCCGGTGAGGTCGGCGGTGTGGCGGATGTCGTAGCGCAGGAGCGCGCCGAGTTCGGCCTCGGCGAAGCTCTGCACGCCCGGCTCGTCGCGGATCGACGAGAGCAGGCCGCGCAGGCGAATATCGGCGCTGCGGAAGAACATTCGGCTCGGCACCGTCGTCATCGACTTGGCCACCTCGGCAACACCCGCCGCGTGCGCGAGCCTGCCCGCGGTATCGAGCAGAGAATCGGAATCGGCGCCGGCACCGATGACCGCACGACGCACGCCCTCGACCCGGCGGATCTCGGCCAGTACCGCGGAACACACCGGTACCAGACGATCATCGACATCGCCGCCGCGCGACACCGCGAGGATGACGGTGACCTGCTCCCCGTCGGTACCACCGCGCGTTCGCCGGTGTTCGGCCGCGCTGAGCGCCGACGCGTCGGCCAGGCCGAGAGCGTGCGTCACCGCTTCGACGATCGACTCGCTCCGTCGTTGCGCCGCCACCGGATCCGTCGTCGACTCGGTGTCGATCTCGATCGCCAACGGCACGTAGCGGGCACGCCGGTGCAGCCCGAGGGCGGCAGCGCGCGCCTGTGCGTCGCGCTCGTCGGTGACCCGCCCTTCCACCAGGTCGGCGATCAGGCCGGTCTGGGCCTGCCGGTGCAGCCCGAAGCGGTCCTTGTCGATCATCCGGTGCAGGGTGATGGTTTGCGCGGCGCGTTCGAGCACCATGGCGACCCGCGCGGTATGGGCACGGCCGGTGCGCAGGATCAGCCTGCCCCAGCGCTGTGTGTGCGGGCCGACGCCGACCACGCCGGACCCGTCGGGCAGCATCCGCGACATCGACTCCCAATCCTCGAGCAGCGCAGCCGAACTGATGTGGCGGGCAGTGGCTGCCAGCACTCGATGCGAGAGGTCTTCCAGCACCACCGACGCGTCGAGCATGCTCGCGGCGGTCTGCACGATCTCGGCCAGCGCGGCGCGGCGCACACTCAGCTCGGTGAAGGTCTCGTGCACCGTGCGCGCGAACTCGAGTTCGGCGTACTGGTCGGCGACGATCGCCCGGTGGACGGCTTCGGTGATCTCCACGAAGCGGGTCACCCGGTGCAGCACGATCACCGGCAGCCCGAGTTCGGCGGCCGTGGCGGCGACGACAGGACCGAGTTCACTCACATAGCTGCCGAGTTCCACGACCAGCCCCGCGATACCGGCGGCGGACAGGGATCGCAGATAGGCGATCCGCGCCTGCTCGGGAGCGGCGAGTGCCTGCCCGGTGGTCAGGATCAACTCCGAGCCGACCAGGAGGTCGGCCACCGAGGCCTGGTCGCTGACATGCACCCAGCGCACCGGCCGGTCCAGGTTCGCGGCACAGATGACCTCGGGTTGCCCGGCTTGCATCACCGGCGTCGCGAGCACATCGAACACGGTCAACAGCACTTACGAATCGTAATACGAATCCCATAATTGTGTACAAATCGTCGCCCCATACCGACCTCGGGATAGACCAGGGTGGAAGCATCACACCACTCGGCGAAACGAGGCATCCATGCAGTCCATCGGCCATTGGATAGACGGCAAATCGGTGAGCGGTACCAGCGAGTCCACCGCGCCGGTGACCAATCCCGCCACCGGTGTCGTCACCGGCGAGCTGGCGCTGGCGAATGTGGCCGATACCCGCGCCGCGATCGACGCCGCGACGGTGGCCTTCGCGTCCTGGCGTGACACCTCGCTCACGCGCCGCACCCAGGTGCTGTTCCGGTTCCGTGAGCTGCTCGCCGAACGCAGAACGGAACTGGCCGCGGTTGTCACGGCCGAACACGGCAAAGTGGCCGCCGACGCGCTCGGTGAGGTGACCCGCGGTCTCGAGGTCGTCGAATTCGCCTGTGGCATTCCGCATCTGCTCAAGGGCGGGTTCACCGAGAACGCCTCGACCGAGGTCGACATCTACTCGATCCGTCAGCCGCTCGGCCCGGTCGCGATCATCACGCCGTTCAATTTCCCCGCCATGGTGCCGATGTGGTTCTTCCCCCTCGCGATCGGCGCGGGCAACACGGTGGTGCTCAAGCCGAGCGAGAAGGATCCGTCGGCGGCGCTGTGGCTGGCGCGGCTGTGGCAGGAGGCCGGGCTGCCCGACGGTGTGTTCAACGTCGTGCAGGGTGACAAGGTCGCCGTCGACGAACTCCTGGACAACCCGGGGATCAAGGCGGTGTCGTTCGTCGGCTCTACCCCGATCGCCAAGTACGTCTACCAGCGCGGCACCGTGGCGGGTAAGCGGGTGCAGTCGCTCGGCGGCGCGAAGAACCACATGGTGGTGCTGCCCGACGCCGATCTCGACCTGGCCGCCGACGCCGCCGTGAACGCCGGTTTCGGATCGGCGGGTGAGCGGTGCATGGCGATCAGCGTGGTCGTGGCTGTCGGCGGGGTGGCCGACGAACTGATCGCCAAGATCAGTGAGCGGGCCGCGAGCATCGTCACCGGCGACGGCACCAGCGGTGCCGAGATGGGCCCGCTGATCACCCGCGCGCACCGGGACCGGGTGGCCGAGTACATCGACGCGGGCGAAAACGCCGGTGCCCGTGTGGTTCTCGACGGTCGCAACCTCACCGTCGACGGTGCGCCGGACGGATTCTGGCTCGGCCCGACGATTCTCGACGAAGTCACGCCCACCATGAGCGTCTACACCGACGAGATCTTCGGCCCCGTGCTGTCGGTCGTGCGGGTCGGCACCTACGAGGAGGCGGTGGCACTGATCAACGCGAACCGCTACGGCAACGGCACCGCCATCTTCACCAACGACGGCGGCGCGGGACGCCGGTTCCAGCACGAGGTGGAGGTGGGTATGGTCGGCATCAACGTCCCGATCCCGGTGCCGATGGCCTACTTCAGTTTCGGCGGCTGGAAGAACTCCCTGTTCGGCGACTCGCACGCGCACGGCACCGACGGCGTGCACTTCTTCACCCGCACCAAGGCGGTCACCGCCCGCTGGCTCGACCCCAGCCACGGTGGGCTGGAACTCGGCTTCCCGCAGAACAAGTAACCGTTCTCGACCCGCCCCCGACTCTGGACTGACCGGAGGGTGCGACGAAGGAGTACCCGTAGGGAGGGAAGAGTCGGGGTTACAGGGTCGGGAACTGCGGCGCCAGCCGCCAAGAAAACAGGAGACTCACGATGACGCTTTCCGACGAGGCCGCTCGCGCCTACGAACTCGACCGCCGCCATGTCTTCCATTCCTGGTCCGCGCAAGCGGCTCTCACGCCGATGGTGCTCACCGCCGCCGAGGGTTGCTACGTGTGGGACGGCGAGGGCAATCGCCTGCTCGACTTCTCCTCGATGATGGTGAACACCAATATCGGCCACCAGCATCCGAAGGTCGTCGCCGCGATCCAGGAGCAGGCGGCCACACTGTGTACTGTCGCACCGCACTTCGCCAACGACGCGCGCTCCGAGGCGGCCCGCCTGATCAGCGAACGCACTCCCGGTGACCTCGACACGATCTTCTTCACCAACGGCGGCGCCGACGCGGTCGAGCACGCCGTCCGGATGGCGCGACTGCACACCGGCCGCTACAAGGTGCTCTCGCGTTACCGCTCCTACCACGGCGGCACCGAGACCGCGGTGAACCTCACCGGCGACCCGCGCCGCTGGCCCAACGACCACGGCAACACCGGCACCGTGCACTTCTTCGGCCCGTTCCTGTACCGCTCGGAATTCCATGCCACCGACGAGGCGCAGGAAACCGAGCGCGCACTGGAGCACCTTTCGCGCACCATCGAGATGGAGGGTCCGGCCACCATCGCCGCGATCGTCCTGGAGTCGGTGCCGGGCACCGCGGGCATCATGGTGCCGACCCCGGAGTACATGCGTGGGGTGCGCGAGCTGTGCGACAAGCACGGCATCGTGTTCATCGCCGATGAGGTGATGTCGGGCTTCGGGCGGACCGGAAAGTGGTTCGCCATCGACAATTTCGATGTCGTGCCCGATCTGATCACCTTCGCCAAGGGTGTGAACTCCGGCTATGTCCCGCTCGGTGGCGTGGCGATCAGCGCGGCCATCGCGGCGACCTTCGCCAACCGGGCCTATCCCGGCGGGCTCACCTACTCGGGCCATCCCCTCGCCACCGCCGCGGCCGTCGCGACGATCAACGCGATGACCGACGAGCGCATCGTCGAGAACGCCGCCGACATCGGGGCGAAGGTCATCGGACCCGGCCTTCGCGAACTGGCGCAACGGCATCCGAGCATCGGTGAAGTCCGCGGGCTCGGCGTCTTCTGGGCACTGGAACTGGTCCGCGACCGCACCACCCGCGAACCGCTCGCCCCCTACGGCGGCACCAGCCCCGCGATGAACGAACTGGTCGCCGCCTGCCGCGCAGGCGGCCTGCTGCCGTTCGTCAACTTCAACCGCCTGCACGTGGTCCCGCCCTGTGTGATCACCGAAGCCGAGACCAAGGAAGGGCTCGCCATCCTCGACCAGGCACTCACCGTCGCCGACGCGCACACAGTCTGACCCGGCACGCGGCGGGCGTAATGCGCCCGCCACGTGCGTGATTCCCGTCGCTACCCCTTCAGCCAGTCGATCGCGATGGCGACGACGGCAGCGTTGAAGAAGAAGCTCAGCACGGCGTGGGCGGTGACGCGCCGGCGCATCGACCGATTCACCACCGTCACATCCGACACCGCGAACGAGGTGCCGATCGTGAACGAGAAGTACACGAACTCCGCCAGCTGCGGCACCGGGCACTCCGGGAACCGCAGTCCCCCGTCGGCGAACTGGGCCTGCGCGTAGATCTGCGCGAACGCGGTGTGCAGGAGCAACCACGACATCAGCACCGTGGCCGCCGCGACAGCATTGTCGGCCTCGCTGTCGCGGGAACCGATCATGATCATCCCCGCCGCCAGCCCGGCACCGCTGGCCACCATCGCGAAAGTGGTTGTGTACCAGCGTGGACCGATCCACTCGACGGAGTCGTCGGGTAGGTCGCGGTGCAGCAGCAGCCATCCTGCCGCGACATAGGCCACCGCGAAGAGATTCCAGACCAGCAGCAGGCCGATCCCGCCGCTGGTCCACGAGAACAGCAGCAGCCAGACGACGCCGAGGGCGGTCAGCCCCAGTTCCAGTACCCACACCACCGTGCGACTCATGGCCGCAACGTCTACCACGCCACGACGCGGACCCACCGGCACCGCGCCGCCGAGGAAGTCGGCATCGCCCCCACCTGAACGAGAAACGCCGCCGGGCTACCGGATCGGATCGGCGCCGGAATTCCCGGACCGGACCAGGCGTTGTCGAAGAGCGTGACCGATACCGCAGTGCTTTCCGACGAGCTGAAGTCCTACCTCGACGAGGAGAAGGTCTACGCGACCGTCGCCACGGTCGGGCCCAACGGGCATCCGCATCTGACCGTGGTCTGGATCAAACGCGAGGGCGATGATCTGCTGTTCTCCACCACCGTCTCGCGGCAGCAGGCCAAGAACCTGGTGCGCGACCCGCGGATCACCGTGATGGTGAACCCGCCGGAACGGCCGTTCCTCTATGCCGAGGTCCGCGGAACCGCTACCACCACACCGGATCCCGAACGGGCGCTGCCGGACGAGATGTCGCTCAAATACACCGGCAAGCCGTATCGCGAGTTCAACCCGGCATCGGTGAACGATGCCGAACGAGTCGTCATCCGCGTCACCCCGACCAAGATCACCGGACGCTTGTGAGTCGCGCGCCCGGCGGAGGTCAGCTCCGCTGGGCCTCTTCCTGCGCGTGCTGCGCCTGCACCAGCTGTTGTGGGCTGTAGCGCACGGTGAGTGCGACGAGCGCGGCGGCGGCGGCGATGACCGCGCAGATGAACAGCACCAGCGTATAGCCGCTGTTGAGGGCCTCGATCTGAGCGGGCGTCTTGTTCGCACCGGGGGCGTCGCTGCCACCGAGAGACAGCGTGCGCGACGCCGCGATCGGGCTGAGCAGACCGATCGCGATCGGCGTCGCCAAGCTCATGAACATCTGGCCCACCGCCGAGAGCGGGCCGATGTTCGACGGCGGAACCCCGACCAGCACGCAGAGCGGAGCGAGCACGATCGCCACCCCGACGCCGAAGCCGATCACCAGCAGCAGCGGCAACAGGGTCGGCAGGTACTGCACGTGCCGGTCCAGCGTCGACCCGAACAGCAGGCCCGCGGCGAGCACCACCGCCGCGGCAGCGAGCAACCAGCGCGGCGCGATCACCAAGGCGGCCTTGGACGCCACGGCACCGCCGACGCCGATGCCGATGGTGAACGGGATCGAGGCGACACCGGCCAGCAGCGGGCTGTAGCCGAGCACGTTCTGCAGCAGTTGGGCGACGAAGAACGTCATCGCACCGAGCACCGCACCGGCCAGGAAGATCAGGACAAAGGTGGCGACCCGGTCGCGGCTGTCGAACAGCGACCACGGCAGCAGCGGATCGGATTCGCGGCGCTCGGCGAGGACGAAGACCACCAGCAGGACGAAACCGCCGATCAGCGAACCGAGGATCAGTGGGCTCGTCCAGCCCATGGCCGGGCCTTCGGTAGCGCCGAACACGATCGTCGCGCAGGCCAGGGTGCCCAGGATCGCGCCCTTGATGTCGAGCGGGGTGCGGTGGTGGGCGGTGTCGGTGAGCGTGTAGATCGCGCCGAGCACGATGAGCGCGCCGATCGGGACGTTGATCAGGAAGATCCAACGCCACCCGACCTCGGTCAGCGCACCACCGACGATGAGACCACCGACCGAACCGATGCCGGCCATCGAGCCGACGATCGCGATCGCCTGATTCCTGGCGGGTCCGGGTGCGAATGTCGTCGCGACCAGTGCGAACGCGGTCGGTGCCGCGATCGCGGCACCCGCGCCCTGGAGGGCGCGCGAGATCAGCAGCATCGCCTCGCCGTTGGCCAGACCGCACGCCAGCGAGGCCGCGGTGAACAGGCCGACGCCGTAGATCAGCATGCGTTTGCGGCCGAACGCGTCGCCGAGCCTGCCGCCGAGCAGCATCAACCCCGCGAAGGTGAGGCCGTAGGCAGTCACCGTCCAAGCGCTACCCGAACTGGACAGCCCCATGTCCTGCTGCAGGCGCGGCAGCGCGAAGATCACGACGGTGCCGTCCAGCACAACCATGAACTGCAGACCGCTCAGCACGAGGATGGCCAGGCCGAACGCCCGCTGCTTCACCGGATACTGCATCGTCGCAGCGGGTTTATCGAGCACAGTCAGGCAGTGTAATTGGCGCACCGGCAACGAGTGGGCGCGCCGTCGGTGAAGCTAGTCGAGGCCGAAGCCCGCCGTGGGGCCGATGACGATGATCGCTGGCGGGCGGATGCCCTCTTCCTTGACCCGGTCGGCGACCGTGGCGAGGTCGGCGCGCACCACCCGTTGGGTGCGCAGTGTGCCCTCCTGGATGACTGCGGCAGGCGTATCGGCCGGGCGACCGCCTTCGAGCAGGGCGGCGGCGAACTTGTCGATCCGCTCGACCGCCATCATCAGCACGATGGTGCCGCGCAGTTTGGCCAGCGCCGACCAGTCGACGAGCGAATCGGGGTGCTCGGGGGCGACGTGTCCGCTCACGACGACGAACTCGTGGGTCACCCCGCGATGGGTCACCGGGATACCGGCCGCGCCGGGGACCGAGATCGGACTGGTCACGCCGGGCACCACCGTCACCGGGATACCGGCCGCGGTGCACGCCTCGAGTTCCTCGTACCCACGGCCGAACACATACGGGTCGCCGCCCTTGAGCCGGACCACGAACTTGCCCGCCTTGAAACCCTCCACGAGCGCGAGATTGATCGCCTCCTGCGCCATCGACCGGCCGTACGGGATCTTGGCGGCGTCGATCACCTCGACGTGCGGGCCGAGTTCGGCGAGCAGTTCCGGCGGGGCGAGCCGATCGGCGACGACCAGATCGGCGCGCGCGAGCAGCCTGCGACCACGCACGGTGATCAGGTCGGGATCGCCGGGGCCGCCGCCGACGAGCGCGACGCCGGGGGGCACCGGTTCCGAATCATCGGTCACCACACCGGATTGCAGCGCTTCGAGCAGACCGTTGCGCACCGCGGCCGAGCGACGGTGCGCGCCGCCGGCGAGCACGCCCAGCGACAGCCCGTCGTAGCGGGCGGTCGCGGGGGTGACCGCGGTGCCGTCACGGGCGATGTCGGCGCGGACGCAGAAGATGCGCTTTGCGGTGGCTTCGGCAACCACGGCGGCGTTGGTCTCTGGTTCGTCGGTGCAGGCCATCGCGTACCAGGCGCCGTCGAGATCGCCGTCGGCGTAGGCGCGCAGTTCGACACCGAGTTGCCCCGCCGTAGCCATGCCCTCGACAGCCGGGGTGACCGCGCGGCTGATCACGTGCACATCCGCACCGGCGGCCACGAGCAGCCCGAGTCGGCGCTGGGCAACGGTGCCGCCGCCGACCACGACTACTCTGCGTCCACGAAGATCGAGCCCGACCAGGTAGTTCGGGTCGCCTGCGGGCGGGGTCGATGCGGTGTCAGCGGTGTTCGGCACAGTGTCCCAGCCTAGTTCCTGGCTCGCCGCGGCCCGAACGCACCCGCCGACAGACACATCGCGGATCGACGGTGGAGCCCCCGCTGCTGCCCATCGTGTCGCGGCGCGGTGTGCGCTCAGTGCCGGCAGGTAGGACAGTGGAGGCCATGACCCAGCCGCACGCACTCCTGGACGTGGCCTACGACGAAGCCCTGCTCGGGCTGGCCGAGGGTGGTGTCCCCATCGGCGCCGCCCTGTTCGACGCCGACGGCACCCTGCTCGGGCGCGGCCACAATCGCCGCGTCCAGAACGACGACCCGAGCGTGCACGCCGAAACCGATGCCTTCCGCGCCGCGGGCCGCCGCCGCGACTACCGGCCGACGATCATGGTCACCACGCTGTCCCCGTGCTGGTACTGCAGCGGGCTGGTCCGCCAGTTCGGGATCGGCACCGTGATCATCGGCGAGGCGCGGACCTTCCACGGCGGCCACGACTGGCTGGCCGAACACGGGGTGAAGGTGATCGTCCTCGACGACCCGCGCTGTGTGTCGCTGATGACCGACTTCATCGCCGAGCGCCCCGACCTGTGGTTCGAGGACATCGGTGTCGCACCGACGAAGGAGACACCCGCATGAGCGGCATCGCCTCGGTCGATCTGGCCAGCTGGCGCGCGGGCGGCGACGCGGCGCGGGCCGTGGAACACGAGGTCGACGAAGGCCTGCGCCGGGCGGGGTTCCTCCTGGTCCACGGTCACGGCATCGATCCCGCGTTGCCCGGCGCGGTCCGGGCGGCCGCACGCCGGTTCTTCGCGCTGCCAGACGAGGTGAAGCAGCGGTACGCGGTGACGGTCGGCGGCCGCGGCTGGATCGGTCCCGGGCGCGAGGCCAACGGCTACGCCGAGGGCACCGAGACCCCGCCCGATCTCAAGGAGACCTTCGCCGTCGGCGCCGACACCGCGACGGGCGATCCGGCGGTCGACCGGATGTGGTTCCTGCCCAATGTCTGGCCCGCCGAGGTGGTGGAGCTGCGCGCACTGCTCACCGAGTACACCGCCGCCATGCGCACCCTGTCCGACGAACTGCTCGCCCTGTTCGCCGCGGCACTCACCCTACCGGCCAACCCGTTCGCCGACCTGGCCGCACTGCCGACCTGGACCTGCAATATCAACCACTATCCCCCGCTGACCGACGTCGGCGCGCCGGAGCCCGGCCAGTTCCGGATCGGCCCGCACACCGATTTCGGCACCGTCACCGTGCTGGACCGCGAGCCCGGCGCGGGCGGGTTGCAGGTGTACACCGAGGCCGAAGGGTGGGCCGACGCTCCCTACGATCCGGCGGCGCTGACCGTGAATATCGGTGACCTGCTCGCCTATTGGAGCGGTGCGCGCTGGCCGTCGGGCCGCCATCGCGTGCTGCCGCCGCAGCCCGACGCACCCGAGGAGGACCTGGTCTCGCTCATCTACTTCTACGAGCTCGACCACGACGCGGTGGTGACTCCGCTCGCCCCACCGATCGGGCTGGTGGAGCAGGGGCCGCCGGTGGTATCGGCCGATTTCCTGCGTATCCGGTTGGACGCCATCACCATCGGCTGACACCCCGGGCGCGAGATCATCCGAAGTACGGCTGGTTCTGTACCCAGCGGAATTCCGTGCCGCGCAACGGGAAGCGCTCGAGATCGGTACGGGTGAGGGTGACCGCGGCGGGGCGGCCGTCGAGTTCACCGCGCAGGGTCAGCATGTCGTCGGAGGCCCGCTCGATGGTGAATGTCGCGTAGGGCGCGGGGGTTTCATCGGGGCCGGTGGGTGCGGCGGCGAGCGTCATCGTGTTCGCCGCCAGGTCGGTCGTGGCCAGCACCGGCACGATGGTGTCGTCCATCCGCTGGTAGCCCGCCGAGCCCACGTCGATGACGAGGCGTTGCCAGCGCACCGGATCGGTGGTGAGCGGCGGGACCGTGGCCCCTCCGACGCTGAACTCGCTGACTTCCCAGATGCCGTAGAGCTCGGGTTTCGGTGCGCCGCCGCCGTATTCGCGCCAGCTCTCCGTCCCGGCATAGATCATCCCCACGGTGATCCACAGCCCGACCGCGACTTGCACCACGGCGGCCCACCGGTTCGCCCGCCGGGACGAGAACAGCGGTGGTTGCACAGCAGGTCCCGAATCTCGTTCCAGCACCAGAACATTCGCCAGCCTGCGGGCTTGCGGGGCGAGCAGCACCAGCCCGATCAGCAGCAGGTGCCCGGCCAGCATCTTCACCGGGACGTCGAAGGCGAGGTTGAGCAGGAACACCTGCGCCATGCTGATCACGCTCAGCATGGCGCCCAGCGTCGCCGTGCGCGGCCAGAACAGCAGCAGCCCGGCGAGTACTTCGGCCGCGCCCAGGGCGATCTCGTAGGCGGGTGAGGATCCGACTTGCGTCCACAACATCGCCATCGGTGTCAGATCACCGACGCGAGTGAGCAGGACGATCAGCGAGGGTTCCGGCATCTGCGTCGGGATCAGCTTCGCGAAACCGTAGAACAGCATCTGCCCGCCCGCGAACAACCTCATCGCGGTGAGAAACCAGCTCAGCAGCCGTGGATACGCGCGCCTGCGCCGGTCCAGCACCGACCACGCCACCGTGATCAGCACCGCGACCACCAGGAGCAGTCCGCACTGAATCCAGATCGCCGCCTGGTCACCGCTGCCGTTCATGGCCAGCTCGGCCTGCACCCCGAACACGTGCTCGCCGATCCAGCCGCTCACCGGCTCGAGCGCGATCATCTGCCAGAGCATGACCTCCTCTGGCAACCACAGCGCGAAGACGCCGAGGAAGACGAAGGTGATCTGGGCCATCCACAAACAGAACAGACCGAGGTAGGCGACACTGAAACGGAACGCGAGCCGGGTGACCGGATGCCAGGTCGGGGCCGGTGGCGGTGCGCTCGCTATTTCGTCGTGCGTACGCTCCGTGGTCACTGCGGACACTCGTGCCTCCCCATCGAGATCGTTTGATACCGAAGCTAATCGGCGCCCTCTCCGGACGCTTCCGGGAAAACCCCGATCTTTACCCTGTCAACCCTGAATCTCACTCACCGACGCCAGGCTTACATTCCGGACGGTCTTCCGGTACGCCAGTACTGCAACGCGTTATAAATCGTCGAAAAGGGGAACGCACTTATGTCCGACGATCCGGACCACACCGCGCAACACTCGCTCACCGTCACCGAGCGTGATCTCGACGAGCTCGCCGAGCAGTTGTCGCAGTGGTTGTCGGGCAGGGTCGGCGCCGACACACCCGCGAAGGTCACCGACCTGAGCAAGCCGACCACCGGCGGCATGTCGAGCACCACCATCCTCTTCGATGCCGAGTGGTCGGTGGGCGGTGTGGTCGAGAGCGGTTCGTTCGTCGCGCGGATGGCTCCCGAGGACGGTTCGTTCCCGGTGTTCCAGTCCTATGACCTGTCGCTGCAGCACCAGGTGATGGCCGGTGTGGCCGCGGGGTCGGATGTCGCGGTACCGCCGCTGCGCTGGCTCGAACTCGACGAATCCCTCTTCGGCACACCTTTTTTCGTGATGGACAAGGTCGAGGGCCGCGTGCCTGCCGACAATCCGCCGTACGTGTTCTTCGGCTGGGTTTTCGACGCGACCGTGGCCGAGCGCGAGCAGATCGCCGACTCCACCGTCGAGGTGATCGCGCAGGTGCACGCGATCGACGACATCGCCGCGCGGTTCCCGTCGCTCGACGGCGAAGGTTCCGCGCTGCGCAGGCATTTCGAGGCCCAGCGCGCCTGGTACAAGTGGGCGCTCACCGACGACGGTGTCGAGATCCCGCTGATCGAGCGGACTTTCGAGTGGCTGGAAGCGAACTGGCCCGCCGAGACCGGCCCCGAGGTGCTCAACTGGGGCGACGCCCGCCCCGGCAACATCCTGTTCGACGGCTTCACCCCCGCCGCGGTCCTGGACTGGGAGATGGCCACCTTCGGCCCGCGCGAGCTGGATCTGGGCTGGGTGATCTTCATCCACCGCTTCTTCCAGGACATCGCCACCCGCTTCGATCAGCCCGGCCTGCCCGACTTCCTGCGCCGCGACGCGGTGGTCGCGAAATACGAGGAGCTGACCGGGCATTCGGTCCAGAATCTCGACTTCTACATCATCTACGCCGCGCTGCGGCACGCGATCGTGATGGGACGGATCAAGCGCCGGATGATCCACTTCGGTGAGGACACCGTGCCCGACGACCTCGACGACTACGTGATGCATCGCCTCAGCCTCGAGGCGCTGCTCGACGGCACCTACGAGTGGGACTGACTATGAGCGCGATCATGCCCGTCCCGCTGGACGAATACCCGGTCCATCAGACCCCGCTGTCGCTGGCCAGGGTGGCCACCAGCGACCGGAACTTCTACGACCGCTACTACTTCAACGCCTTCGACCCCGCGGGCGAGGCGATGCTGATCACCGGTTTCGGTGTGTACCCGAATCTGGGTGTCGTCGACGCGTTCGCGACGGTGCGCCACGGTGACGCCCAGCGCAGCGTGCGGTTCTCCGACGCGCTCACCTCGCGGGATCTGAACACCGCCGTCGGTGGGTACCGGATCGAGGTGATCGAGCCGCTGCAGAAACTGCGTGTGGTCTGTGAGCACGACGACCTCGGTTTCGACCTGACCTGGACCGGCGCGCAGCGCGCGGTACAGGAGCAGCCACACCTGATCCTGTCCGGCACGCGACCGATCATCGAGGCCTCACGCTTCGCCCAATTGGGTTCGTGGGAGGGCACGCTCGCCGTCGACGGCATCGACTACACGGTCGACCCGGCGGTCTGGACGGGCAGTCGCGACCGGTCATGGGGCATCCGGCCCTCCGGTGAGCCGGAACCCGCCGGTCGGCCGACCGGCATGGACGGTTTCTGGTGGCTGTACGCGCCGCTGCGGTTCCAGGACTTCTCGATCGTGGTGATCGTGCAGGAAGAACCCGACGGCACCCGCACGCTCAACAATGCCGTCCGGATCTGGAACGACGGCCGCAAGGAACAGCTCGGCTGGCCCCGCATGCACTGGACCTACGAGCCGGGCACCCGGCACCCGAAGTCGGTGCGCCTCGACATGACCACGCCCGACGGGAAACCGCTCGAGGTCGAGGTCGAATCCCGTCCCGGCATCGCCCTGCACGTCGGCTGCGGTTACGGCGCCGACCCCGACTGGACCCACGGCCGCTGGATGGGCGAGAACTGGTCGCTGTCGAGCGCCTACGACCTCACCGACCCCGCGATCAAGGGCCGCACCCCCTACGGCGTGATCGACCACATCGGCCACGCCCGCTGCGGTGACGCCGAAGGGTGGGGCCTGTTCGAACACGCCTCCATGGGCCGCCACGACCCCACAGGTTTCGCCGATTGGTCCTCCGTCGCCCCTTGACGGACTTTCGCGCGAGAAGAAAAGGCGCCGCCGCGACAACGAGGTCGCGGCGGCTCCGATTTTCTTACGCGGCCGCACCGGGTGCACCCGAGCCTTGCGCAGCCGCGCCGGATCGGCGAGCTTCGCGCAGATCGCGGCCGTGCTCGATCCCAGCGGATCGAGCACTGCGGTCGGTCGATCTTGCCCAGCGAAGTGATTCGGGCATCAGGGTCGACGCGATAGCGATGCCGCTGCGACGACTATCCCATCGACGATTGTTCTCCCTCGGACGAGTTCACCGCCGCCCGCGAGCAGCGCCGCCGCTTCCGCGACATTGGGGGTGCCGACCGCTGCCGATACACGGTCCGAACTGTGCTCGGTGTCGACTTCGGCCAACTGCTCGGCGGTGAACGCCACGACTGCCACACCGAGAGTCGCTGCGGCGGAAAGAATGCCGGGTTCCCTCGCTCGCCGATCGAGTGTCGCCAAGCAGGCGATGGTGGTGTCGCCGACGACCGCCCGCACCGCGCGAACGATCCGCTCCGCCTCGGTTCCCGGCCGTACGCCGATGCCGACGGCCGGCGCCGAACCGGACGGCGCGTCACCGGTCGTCGGTTGTCGCTCGCCGTCGGAGGTCGTCATCGTCGCCGTGTGCCGTCAGCGGTCGAATCGTCTTGCGGCGCTGACGAATCGGGTGATGGCGGCGGGATTTCCCGCCGGATGGGTGTGTAGGTAGGAGGCGTGCACCTGGCGAATCACGGCACCTTCGGTCATGGAACTTGTTGTCCGCCAACCCCAGGCAGCGTTCTCCGCGCCGGTGCGGGACAGGCGGGTGCGGTGGAATTCGTGACCACGCACCCGGTCCCCTGCACGCCACAGTGCCGAGTCGTGCAGGGCGACGGCGTCGCGGTAGCCGAGCGTCAGGCGCGGGCCGAATTCGGCGTCGGCATCGATGACCCCTGCCATCTGGTGGCCGTCGAGGGAGCGGGTGAGGTAGAGCAGGCCCGCGCATTCGGCGTGGATCGGCAGGCCCCTCGCGGCACCGTCGGCCACTGCGGTGCGCAGGCGTTCGTTGGCGGAAAGCTGCCCGGCATGCTCTTCCGGAAAGCCGCCGGGAAGTACCAATCCCGCTGTGTCTGAAGGGAGTTCGTCGGAGAGCGGATCGAAAACTGTCACTCGGGCACCGGCCGCGGCCAGGAGTTCTCGATGCTCGGCATAGCCGAAGGTGAATGCCGGACCGCCCGCCATCGCGATCAATGGATCCCTGCCCGAGACAACATCTGGGCGCACGGTCGACGACTCGGCAGCGGATTCCGGCGCGGTATCGAACGAGATCGATTGATGGTGGGCGTCGGCGAGTTCGACCTGCGGGTCCCACGCGGGACCCTGCACCGAGCCACCCGCCAGGGCAACGATCGCGCGCAGATCCACGTGTGCGGCAACGAGTTCGGTCATCGCGTCGACGGCGGCGGTGGCGGCGGTGCCGTGTTCGACGGCGGGGATGAGGCCGAGATGGCGTGAGGGGACTTCCAGTTCGGCCATGCGGGGCAGGGCGCCGAGGACAGGGAGGCCGACGCGGTCGCAGGCCGCGCGCAGGACTTGTTCGTGGCGTTCGCTGCCGACGCGGTTGAGGATCACACCGCCGAGGCGGACCGAGGAGTCGTAGGTGGCGAAACCGTGCAGGAGCGCTGCGAGACTCTGGGAGTGACCGCGGGCGTCGACCACCAGAACCACCGGTGCCCCGAGCAGCCCGGCCACCTGTGCGGTGGAACCCTCGGCGATCGCGTCGCTCCGGTTCTCGTCGATCCGGCCGTCGAACAGGCCCATCACGCCCTCGACGATCGCGATATCGCAGCCCTGCGCGCCGTGCCGATACAGCGGAACGACCCGATCCTCGCCCACCAGAACAGGATCGAGGTTGCGTCCGGGCCGCCCGGCCGCGAGCCCGTGATAGCCGGGGTCGATGTAGTCGGGCCCCACCTTGAACGGCGCCACCTGATGCCCGGCCCGCCGCAGCGCACCGATCAGCCCGGTGGCCAGCGTGGTCTTCCCGCTTCCCGATGCCGGGGCAGCGATCACCACTGCGGGGGCGCTCACCATTCGATACCGCGCTGGCCCTTGCGGCCCGCGTCCATGGGGTGCTTCACCTTCGTCATCTCGGTGACGAGATCGGCGGCCTCGATCAGGGCCTGGGGTGCGTCGCGACCGGTGATGACCACGTGCTGGTTACCGGGGCGATTGGTGAGGGTGTCGACGACCTCGTCGATGTCGACCCAGCCCCATTTGAGGGGGTAGGTGAACTCGTCGAGGACGTAGAAGCGGTGCTGTTCGGCGGCGAGGCGGCGGGAGATCTCCTGCCAGCCGGACAGGGCGGCGGCCGCGTGGTCTTCCTCGGTGCCGTGCTTGCGGGTCCAGGACCAGCCCTCGCCCATCTTGTGCCACTCGACCGCGCCACCCACGCCGGTCTCCTCGTGCAGGGTGCCGAGGGTGCGGAACGCGGCTTCTTCGCCGACCTTCCACTTGGCGCTCTTCACGAACTGGAAGACCGCCACGTCGAAGCCCTGATTCCAGGCTCGCAACGCCATCCCGAACGCCGCGGTGGACTTGCCCTTACCCGGTCCCGTGTGCACGGCCAGGACCGGCTGATTGCGCCGCTGACGGGTCGTCATGCCGTCCTCGGGCACACTCTCGGGAACACCTTTGGGCACTGGTCACTCCTCGTCATTTTTCGCACTGACGCGCGTGTTCGCGGCGCACGGTGGCCCCGGGGCCAGTTCGTCACCATTTCTATCAGGGTGCGCCCGTGGCGCTCACACGCTCTACGCCGCGCGGGCGGGTAGGCCGGTGGCCCGGACTACGTCGGCCACCGTCTCGCCGGTGAGTTCGTTCAAGCGCAGGTAGCGGGCGCGCAGGTCGCGGGCCAGTTCGGCGGCCAGGCCGAGCCGGATCATGCCGCGTTCGCAGTCGATGACCATCGCGGTGTGGCCTTCGGCGGCCAGCAGTGCGGCGGCGGTGCGGGCGCGCGGGAGGGGATCGATGCCGCCGGTGGCGCGGCCGTCGGTGAGCAGGACCAGCATGGGGCGGCGGCGGGGGTCGCGGACGTGTTCGCGGGCGATCACCTCGCGCGCCTTCAGCAGGCCCGCGGCGAGCGGTGTTTTGCCGCCGGTGCGCATCCCGGCCAACCGACGGACGGCGATGTCGACCGAGGAGGTGGGCGGCAGGACGAGTTCGGCTTCACTGCCGCGGACACTGATCACCGCCACCTTGTCGCGGCGCTGGTAGGCGTCGCGCAGCAGGGTGACGATGGCGCCGGTCACGGCTGTGAGGCGGTCACGGGCGGCCATCGAGCCGGACGCGTCGACGACGAAAACGACCAGATTGCCTTCTCTGCCTTCGCGATACGCGCCCCGTAGGTCTTCGGCCGCCAGGGCGAGTGGGCCGCTGAACCTGCCGCGCTCGAACTGCTTCGGCGCGGCCGCGAACACCGTGCCGAGCAGGTGCAGGCCCGTGGACGGGTCGGCGTCGGGGCGGACGGTGCGGCCGGTGCGGGTCCGGGCGCGCGAACGTCGGCCGGGGGCACCCTCGCCGATTCCGGGGACCTCCCAGCGTGGGGCAGGCTTGGCTGCCGAAGTCGGTGTGCCCGAGAACCTTTCGGGCCCGGGTCGCGAACCGTTCCCGGTGCCGTCATGGCTGGAGCCGTCCGACCGGTCGCCGGAACCGGCACCGTTCGGTCCCCCACCTTCCGGGCCCGATCCGTCCGGGCCGCCGCCGGGACCATCGCCGTCGGGGCCACCATCAGGCCCCTCGTCGTCCGGACCTTCGCCATCCGGGCCGCCACTGCCCCGCGACCTCTCATCATCCGGGTCACTGGGATCCACCCCATCCTGGCGGCCCGAATCACTGCCGTCGGCCTGGAGTTCGTCCTCGTCCCGGCGGCCGTTGCCTTGATCGCCCGATCCGCGCGGACCGTCGAATTCGTCGTCCCCCGAAGCCTTTTCGACCTCAGCGGCCGCGGCGTCCATCGCTTCATCGAGCTGCTGCTCGCTGATCCCCGGCTCGTCGAACGGATCTCGCCGACGACGATGCGGCAGTGCGAGTTCCGCGGCGATCCGTACGTCATCCTCGGTGACCCGATCCCGTCCACGCCACGCCGCGTGCGCGGTGGCGGTCCTGGCGACCACCAGGTCGGCGCGCATCCCGTCGACATCGAAGGACGCGCACAGCGCCGCGATCCGACGTAGCTCCGAATTGTCCAGCGCGACCTCGGGCAACCGGTCCCGCGCGGTCAGAATGCGTTCGGCCACCACCTGATCGGCGTCGACATAGCGGGCGGCGAACGCGGCGGGGTCGGCCTCGTAGTCCAGGCGGCGGCGCACCACCGCCATCCGCACGTCGACCTCGCGCGAGGCCGCCACGTCGACGGTGAGCCCGAACCGGTCGAGCAACTGCGGCCGCAACTCCCCCTCTTCGGGGTTCATCGTCCCGACCAGAACGAATCGCGCCGGATGCGAGTGCGAGACACCGTCACGCTCGACGTGCACCCGCCCCATCGCCGCCGCGTCGAGCAGCACGTCCACCAGATGGTCGTGCAGCAGGTTCACTTCGTCCACGTAGAGCACGCCGTGATGGGCCGCGGCCAGCAACCCCGGACGGAACGCCTGTTCGCCGTCGCGCAGCACCCGCTCGAGATCCAGCGAGCCGACGACCCGGTCCTCGGTGGCGCCGACCGGCAGTTCCACCAGCCGCGCGGGCCTGGCTCCGGTCTCGTCGACCACGGGTGGCAGCAACTGCGCGAGCGCGCGCACCACGGTCGACTTCGCCGTGCCCTTCTCGCCCCGCACCAGCACCCCACCGATCCCGGGGTGCACGGCCGACAAGATCAACGCCAGCTGCAGCCGCTCCTGCCCCACCACAGCGGAGAACGGGAACCCCGCCTCACCCGCCGCACGCGCGACGGTGTGCGGACCAGCGGCAACATCAGCAAAACCAGGCACACACCAACTCTATGCGGGCGGTGATCGGCTCCTGCCCCCGGGCATCAGCACCCCGTGGACGCCGACCCCGGCGAAAGAGTTCTAACCGCGCCGCATCGGCGTGTGCATGATGCCGTCGTCGTCGTACTCCGGCCCGTCGACGGCGAAACCGAACTTCGCGTACATATCGACCAGGTGCGACTGGGCATCCAATCGCACGGTGGCCGAACCGATTTCGGCCAGCGCGGCCCGCATCAGCCGGGTGGTGTACCCGTGTTTGCGAGCGAGCGGCGCGATACACACCCGGCCGATGCGGTAGCTCGTCGCACCGTCGACGACCTCTTCGAGCAGGCGCAGGGTGCCGAGAACCGAGCCGTCATCGAGCCAGAAATGCCGGGTCGACGCCAGCAGGTCACGCCCGTCCAGCTCCGGATAGGCGCATTCCTGCTCGACGACGAACACATCAACGCGAAGTCGCAACAGCCGGTAGAGGGTGGCGGCGTCGAGATCCGCCGCCCACGACCGTCTCAGTTCGACGCTCACGCCTACGCGTAGCTCGCGATCTGCTCGTGCGCGGGCGCGTTGTGGCCGTCCAGCTTCAGCGACTTGCTGGTCCAGTCCCAGACTTCCTGGAACAGGGCCTGGTTCTCCGACAGCTTCTGCCCGAGCGAGGGGATCATCTGCTGCAGCTGCGGCGTCCAGCCCGCGTACTGCTGCGGGAAGCAACGCTGCATCACGTCGAGCATGGCGGTGACACAGGTCGACGCACCCGGCGACGCACCGAGCAGACCGGCGATGGAGCCGTCCTCTGCGGAGATGACCGCGGTGCCGAACTCGAGCACGCCACCGATGCCCTTGCGACGGATGACCTGCACACGCTGCCCGGCGGTGATCAGCTCCCAGTCGCGGCCCTGCGCGCGCGGCAGGAACTCCCCGAGCACGCCCACCTTGCCGTTCTGCGACTTGAGCAGCTCTTCGACCAGGTACTTGGTCAGACCCAGCTCGGTGAGACCGACGCCGACGAGCGAACCGATGTTGTTCGGCTTGATCGACTTGAACAGGTCGGCGTTGGAGCCGTCCTTGAGGAACTTGGGGGTCCAGCCGGCGTACGGGCCGAACAGCAGGCCCTTCTTGCCGTTGATCACGCGGGTGTCGAGGTGCGGCACCGACATGGGCGGCGCGCCGACTGCGGCCTTGCCGTAGACCTTGGCCTCGTGGGCGGCGATCAGCTCGGGGTTGGTGGAGCGCAGGAACTGGCCGCTGATCGGGAAGCCACCGAAGCCCTTGGCCTCTTTGATGCCGGCCTTCTGCAGCAGCGGCAGCGCGCCACCACCGGCGCCGACGAAGACGAACTTCGCGTTGATGGTTCGCGACTGGTAGGTGCGCAGGTTGCGGACGGTGACGTTCCAGGAACCGTCGGACTGCTTGTCGAGATTGCGGACCTCGGTGCCGAAGGCGATCTCGCCGCCGGAGTAGCCGATGTAGGCGAGCAGCTGCTTGGTGAGCGCGCCGAAGTCGATATCGGTGCCGCCGTCGGACCAGTTCAGCGCGATCGGGTCGCTGAAATCGCGGCCCTTGGCCATCAGCGGCAGGCGCGCGGCGAACTCGTCGGGGGTGTCGATGTACTCCATCCCGCGGAACAGCGGGTGCGGCGCCAGCGCCTCGTAGCGCTTGCGCAGGTAGTCGACGTTGTCGGCGCCGTGCACGAAGCTGACGTGCGGGATGGGGTTGATGAAGCCCGCGGGGTCGTCCAGCACGCCGGTGTCGACGGCGGAGGCCCAGAACTGGCGCGAGACCTGGAAGCGCTCGTTGATGTCGACGGCCTTGCTCACGTCGACCGAGCCATCGGCGTTCTGGGGGCTGTAGTTGAGCTCGCACAGCGCCGAGTGGCCGGTACCCGCGTTGTTCCACGGGTCGCTGCTCTCCGCGGCGGCGGCGTCGAGCCGCTCGAACACCGAGATCGTCCAGTCCGGCTGTAGCTGCCGCAGCAGCGCGCCCAGCGTGGCACTCATGATGCCTGCGCCGATGAGAACTACATCGGTCTTTTCACTCTTCGCAGCGTTCGGCACGGGTAGATCGACTTCCTTGTCCTTCTCAGCTACCCACCGGCGGGTGAGTTCGCTTGGCGCGGGCGCTTTGGCGGTGTTCATGCGACTCGCGGTGAATCGCCGGGAGGTAGGTTACCCGTCGTTCACCTGATGCCAATTGTGCACCTCAGCCGAGCACACTTCTGCAACGGACCTCCCGAATGTGATGAAAACCAAGCCTGCACGTCACCGCGACCCCGGGATAGATTGAGCAGTGTGACGAACGAAACCCTCGCCGACCGGACCGACGAGCAGTGGCAGCCCGATGTTCTCGGGACCGCCTATCAACAGCGGACCCTCCCACTCGGTATCGACCCCGACGGTGAGGGCGAGGTGGTGGCCACGCTCGTGCGCTATCTGCCCGATGCCACGGCACCGGCCGTCGAGCCGACCGTGCTCTATGTGCACGGGTTCACCGACTACTTCTTCCAGGAGCACCTGGCCGAGCACTTCGCGGCGCGCGGGCACCGGTTCTATGCGCTCGACCTGCGTAAATGCGGACGTTCGCGGCGGGCCGGGCAGAGCGCGCACTACGTCAGCGACCTGGCTTTCTACGACGATGAGCTGAGCGAGGCGCTGCGGATCGCGCGCGAGGAGACCGGCAACGATGTGCTGATCGTCGCGCATTCGACCGGTGGCCTGATCGTGCCGCTGTGGCTGGACCGGCTCGAGGCGGCGGGTGGCAGCGCGGCGGCGGGTGTGGTCGGGGTCGTCCTCAACAGTCCCTGGTTCGACCTGCAGGGACCGTCGTTCTACCGCACCGTCGGCACCCCCGTCATCAACACGGTCGGCCGGTTCCGCGCCTTCGCCCAGCTGCCCGCCGGTGTCAGCACCGCTTACGGCGACAGCCTGCACAACAGCCGCGCGGGTGAGTGGGATTACAACCTGGACTGGAAGCCGCTCAGCGGTGAACCGGTGCGGCTGGGTTGGCTGCGCGCCATTCGCCGAGGACAAGCGCGCCTGCACCAGGGCCTGACCATCGGTGTGCCCGCGCTGATCCTGCGCTCACGGATCACCAAGTTCGCCCGCGAGCACTCCCCCGCCGTCGACGTGGCCGATGCCGTGCTCGATGTGAAGCAGATCCAGCGCTGGGCGGGCTGCCTGGGCGAGCGCACCTCGATCGTCCCGATCGAGGGCGCCCGCCACGACGTGTTCCTGTCCTCGGAAGCCGTGCGCGCCAACGCTTTCCAGGAAACCGACAGCTGGCTCGACTGGTTGGCGGCCTACCGCAAGTCCTGATCTTCGACCGACGTTCACCAGGCTCTCGGGCACCCATCGCGAGTGGCGATCTGCGTGAGAGCCTGGTGAACGATCCGCGTCTACCAGAGGCTGGTGCGCAGGACGATTTCAGTGGCGAATTCGTGGCCCGCCTCGGTCGCGATGTTGTCGACTTCCAATGGGACGACCCGGAATTCGCCGTAGACATAGCGGCCGGAGGCGTCGGCGGTGGCGCGGGGCAGGCTCTTGGTGACCAGCATGGTGACGGGCAACTCCAGCGGCGGGCAGGACGGGTCGGGGACCTTGCCGTCGGCGTCGGGAACCGCCGGATGCCCATGGTCGGCGACGACCAGGCTCATGAACCGCCCGAACCGGCCCGCGCACACCCGCCACGCCAGCTCCGCGCCCGACCCACGCCCGGCGACATTCACGTAGGGCAGTTCGAGCTCGTCGAGAATCGTGAGCACTCCCGCCGGATCGAGCCCCTCGACCGACTCCACGACGATGGTCTGCAAATCGGACTCGTGCAGCCGCGTGCACACCGTGTCGAACACATCGGCAGGGTCGTCCGCATCGGGAAGCAGCAGCACATTGTGCCGCGAGGAGGGCCCGTCGACCCGCACCGTCCAGGCCTGGTCACCGACCGTGATCTGCCGAGATTTCATGCCGGGTTACGGTACACGGCCGGACTGAACAACGCGGCCTGTTCCGGCGCGCCCTGCCGATGGCCCTACCTCCGTGTACTGGGCTTTCACTGCCGGTGACACCGAAATTGCCGAACCTGTCACAACGGCGCACCGCGAACTGTGAGGCGAGACGGGCCGCACACCACCGTGTCCGCAGCGACCGGCGCCACGACGTGATCACCGGGCGCCCACCATCGGCGGCGACTCCGCCCTGCCGGTCATCGGGCGGTGTGGATCACCGGGATGTCTGCCGGGGCACCGTCGCGGATCAGGTCATCCAGCGCGGAGAGGTCGAGGTGTTGCTCTATGAGGTCGGCGAGCAGATCGAGCTGTGCGGATCTGACGGCCGCGACCGAGATGTCGGGGGCGACGGTGAAGCCGGTGCGCCCGGCTCGGGCCGCGACTTCGGTGAGCCAGGTGCGGCGGAACCCGTCGGATTCGAGCAGGCCGTGGACGTGGGTGCCCCAGATCGCTTCTCGCGCACTACCTTCAGGGGTGCCATCGATGGTCAGCCAGGCGGGATCGGCGGTGTGGGCGACTCTGCCGTGGTGGATCTCGTAGCCGTGCACAGGAATCGGGCCCGCGATGCCGGTCACCTGGCGGGCGATCTTCGGGTCCGCGAATTCGATGTCGAGGTCGAGGAGACCGAGGCCGTCCACCACATACGGTCGCGCGCTCGCCGGGATCTCGACACCTGCGTGATCCTGTGCCCCGGTGGGCGACGGTGATTCCACGGCCCGGTACTCGACGCCGTCGACAATGCGTCGGCCGAGCATCTGGTAGCCACCGCAGATGCCGAGGATGGGGCGGCCCGCCGCGGCGCGGGCGCGCAGGGCTTCGCCTATTCCGTTGGCGCGCAGCCACTCCAGGTCCGAGACGGTCGCTTTCGAACCCGGCACGACCACCAGGTCGGCGGTGGCCAGTTGGTGGGGGCTGTCGGCCCAGCGGACCGCTACGCCGGGTTCACAGGCCAGGGCTTCGATGTCGGTGGAGTTGGAGATTCGGGGAAGGCGGATGGCGGCTACGGTGAGCCAGTCGGTGCCGTGGGGTGGAGCCGGTCGGCCCACGGGGGCGCCGGAGATGGTGCCGAGGGAGTCTTCGGCGTCCAGCCAGAGGTCTTCGGCGAACGGAATGACACCGAAGGTGGGGCGGCCGGTCAGGGAGACGAGTTGGTCCAGTCCGGGTTGCAACAGGGACACATCACCGCGGAACTTGTTGATGACGAATCCCGAGATGAGCTGCTGGTCTTCGGGTTCCAGGACCGCGACGGTGCCGAACAAGTGAGCAAGGACGCCACCCCGGTCGATGTCGCCGACCACCAGGACCGGGATATCGGCAGCACGCGCCAACCCCATATTCGCGAGATCGGTGGCCCGGAGATTGATTTCGGCCGGTGAGCCAGCCCCCTCACAGATCACCACATCGAATTCGTCACGTAACGAGGCCAATTCGGCCGCGACGACTTCGCGCAATTCCTGCCGACGCGTGAAATAGTCACGTGCGCCGACAGTTCCGACAGCCTTGCCCCGAACCACCAACTGCGAGCGGCGATCGCTGCCGGGCTTCAACAGCACCGGGTTGAACCGCACACTCGGTTCGAGCCCGCAGGCCCGCGCCTGCAAAGCCTGCGCACGCCCGATCTCCCCGCCGTCGAGGGTGACGACCGAGTTGTTCGACATGTTCTGCGCCTTGAACGGCGCCACCCGGACCCCACGCCGCGCCAGCATCCGGCAGATACCCGCCACGACCACGCTTTTCCCGGCGTCGGAGGTGGTACCCGCGATGAGCAGCGCCCCGCGCAGCGCCACGCCACCCACAGCGGCCGGATCAGCGCGAGTGCCCGCCGGACTCACGGCAGAGTCAGGATTTCCGCGCCTGTCTCGGTGACGACCAGCGTGTGTTCGAACTGCGCGGTCCATTTGCGGTCCTGGGTGACCACGGTCCAGCCGTCGTCCCAGATGTCGTAGTCGATGCCGCCGAGGTTGATCATCGGCTCGATCGTGAAGGTCATGCCGGGCTCGATCACCGACTCGATATTGGGCTGGTCGTAGTGCAGGACCACCAGACCGCTGTGGAAGGTGGGGCCGACGCCGTGGCCGGTGAAGTCGCGCACGACGCCGTAACCGAAGCGGTTGGCGTACGCCTCGATGACACGACCGACCACGTTCAGGGCGCGACCCGGCTTGACCGCCTTGATCGCCCGGTTGGTGGCCTCTTCGGTGCGCTCGACCAGCAGCCGCACCTCCTCGTCGACATCACCGGCGAGGAAGGTCCTGTTGGTGTCGCCGTGCACGCCGTGAATGAAGGCGGTGACGTCGATATTGACGATGTCACCGTCTTCGACCACCGTCGAGTCGGGGATGCCGTGGCAGATGACCTCGTTGAGCGAGGTGCAGCAGGACTTGGGAAAACCCTTGTAGCCCAGCGTCGACGGGTAGGCGCCGTGGTCGCACATGTACTCGTGGGCGATCCGGTCGAGCTCGTCGGTGGTGACACCGGGCACGACTGCCTTGCCCGCCTCTTCGAGTGCCCGCGCCGCGATCCGGCCCGCGATCCGCATCTTCTCGATGGTCTCGGCGGTCTGCACCCAGGGCTCGTTGCCCTCGTTCGCGGTCTTCTTCCACACATATTCGGGACGCTCGATGGAGCGGGGAACTTCCCGGATCGGCGACTGGGTGCCGGGAACTAGTGGCTGACGGGTGCGCACGGACATAAGGGCAGTGTATCTATGCGCCCACGTTGCCGTGCGTCACAGCCCGTGCTCGCGGCGGGCACCGCGCCTGCTGGGGAGCAGCTGTGCGTCAGACCACAGGCTCCAAACGCACGATGATGCCTTTCGACGTCGGCGTGTTGCTGATGTCGGCAGTGCTGTCGAGCGGAACCAGCACATTGGTCTCCGGGTAGTACGCGGCCGCCGACCCACGGCTGGCCGGATACCCGACGGCGACAAATTTCTCCGCCCGCCGTTCGGTGCCGTCGTGCCAGATGCTCACGATGTCGACCACATCACCGTCGGCGATCCCACGCTCCGCCAGGTCGTCGGGGTTCACCATCACCACCCGTCGCGCGTTGTGGATGCCCCGATAGCGGTCGTTGGCGGCGTAGGGAATGGTGTTCCACTGATCGTGGGACCGAAGCGACTGCAGCACAAGGTATCCCGGCGGTGCGTCGATCATGTCGAAGTCGTTGCGGGTGAACTCGGCTTTGCCGCTCGCGGTGCGGTAGATGCCCTGGTTGACCGGATTGACCAGCAGCATCCCGCCCGGCTCGGCGACGCGTTCGTTGAAGTTCTCGAAACCGGGCACGACCCGGGAGATGCGGTCGCGCACGGTGCCGTAGTCGGCGATGAACTCCTCCCACGGAATCGCGGACTCCGCCCCCAGCGTGGCGCGCGCCAGCCGGGAGATGATCGCCACCTCGCTCAGCAGGTCGGGTGAGGCCGGGTCGAGGCGCCCGCGCGAGGCGTGGACTTCGCTCATCGAGTCCTCGACGGTGTAGAACTGCTCGCCGGTGGCCTGGATATCGCGATCGCTGCGGCCGAGGGTCGGCAGGATCAGCGCCGTCTCGCCGCAGACCGTGTGGGAGCGATTGAGCTTGGTGGAGATCTGCACGGTCAGTGCGCACTGACGCAGCGCCGCCTCGGTGACCTCACTGTCGGGGGTCGCACGCGCGAAATTGCCTGCGACACCGACGAATACCTTCGCCTCGCCGTCGCGCATGGCCCGGATGGAACCGACCGAGTCGAGGCCGTGTTCGACGGGCGGGGTGAAATCGAATTCCTTACCGAGCGCGTCCATGAACCACTGCGGCATCCGCTCCCAGATACCCATGGTGCGGTCGCCCTGGACATTGCTGTGCCCGCGCACCGGGCACACCCCGGCTCCCCGGCGACCGAGATTGCCGCGCAGCAGCAGGAAGTCGACGATCTCGCGAATGGTCGGCACGCCGTGCTTGTGCTGGGTCAACCCCATCGCCCAGCACACGATGATCTTCTTGCTCCCGAGCACCTGTCGGTGAACCGCCTCGATCTCCTCGCGCGCCAGCCCGGTCGCGGTGAGCGTGTGGTCCCAGCTCACCGTCCTGGCATGCTCGGCGAAGGCGTCGAAACCGGTGGTCCGCGCGGCGATGAACTCGTGATCGAGCACCGTGCCCGGCGCCGCGTCCTCGGCGTCGAGGAGCAGTTTGTTCAGCATCTGGAACAGGGCGAGGTCGCCACCGGGGCGGATCTTGAGGAAGATATCGGCGATCTCGGTGCCGCGACCGATCACGCCGCGCGCCTTCTGCGGATTCTTGAACCGGATCAGCCCGGCCTCGGGCAGCGGATTCACCGCGACGATCTTGCCGCCGTTGCGTTTGGTCTGCTCCAGCGCCGTCAGCATCCGCGGATGGTTCGTGCCCGGGTTCTGACCGACGACGAAGATCAGGTCGGCTTCGTAGATGTCATCGAGCGACACGGTGCCCTTGCCGACGCCGATGGTCTGGGTCAGCGCGGAACCGCTCGACTCGTGGCACATGTTCGAGCAGTCGGGCAGGTTGTTGGTGCCGTAGGCGCGGGCGAACAGTTGCAGCAGGAACGCGGCCTCGTTGTTGAGCCGCCCCGAGGTGTAGAACAGGGCCTCGTCGGGGGTGGCCAGGCCGCGCAGTTCGCGTGCCATCAAATCGAAGGCATCGTCCCAGGCGATGGGCTCGTAGTGGGTGGCGCTGGGGCGCTTCACCATCGGCTCGGTGAGCCTGCCCTGCTGATTGAGCCAGTAGTCCGACATGGTGTCGAGTTCGGCGACCGGGTGCTCGGCGAAGAACTGCCTGGTCACACGGCGGGTGGTGGCCTCGTCATTGATGTGCTTGGCACCGTTTTCGCAGTACTCGTTCATGACCCGGTGCTTCGGCTCCGGCCACGCACACCCCGGGCAGTCGAAGCCCTTCGTCTGATTGATGTTCAGCAAGGTGAGCGCGGTGCGCGCTGGGGAGTTCTGCGAGAGCGAGTACTCGATCGCGTGCACCACCGCGGGAACGCCGACCGCCCAGGTCTTGGGCGGGGTCACCTTCAGATCATCTGCTGGGTCCTGGATCGAGGTCATGTATCCGCTCTCCTCAGTTCCGCGGCATCGTGCGCGCCGACATCTGACAAAAGGCTTCCCACATTGTCCACCCTTGTCAAAGCAGGAAGCCCGATCACCTGATAGATGTCGGTTATCGGGCCTCCTGGTCGGCCTACGAGGACTCAGTCCGGCTCGAACACGCTGCTGCCGTAAACGTCCTCGGCGGTGAGGGTGACGAGGTCGGTTTTGCCCAGTGGCCGGTCGAGCGCGACCAATCGGCGGGCCTGCCGCAGCCGGCAGCGTTCGATGGCGTTGCGCACGCTGCGGGCGTTGGCGAACCGGGGCTGGTCCATGCGCAGCGTGAGGTACTCGGCGAACGCCTTGTGGGCGTCGTCGTCGAAAGCGAACCCTTCCGACTCCACCATCAGGCCCGCGATCTGGGTCAGCTCCGCGTGGTCGTAGTCCTCGAAGGTGAGATGGTGCGGCACCCGGGAGCTGAGGCCCGGGTTGGCGGCGAAGAACGTCGCCATCCGATCGGGGTAGCCGGCGAAGATCACCACCAGATCACCGCGCTCGTTCTCCATCTCGGTGAGCAGGATCTCGATGACCTCCTGCCCGTAGTCCCGCTCGTTCTCCGGCCGGAACAGGTAATAGGCCTCGTCGATGAACAGCACTCCCCCGGCCGCGCGGGCGATCGCCTCCTTGGTCTTGGGCGCGGTGTGGCCGATGAACTGGCCGACCAGGTCGTCGCGGGTGACGGTGTGCACCCGTGACGCCCTGATATAGCCGAGCGCGTGCAGGATCGCGGCCATCCGCAGGGCGACCGTGGTCTTGCCGGTGCCGGGGCCACCGGTGAAGCTCATGTGCAAGGTGGGTCGGGTGGTGGTGAGCCCGAACCGGCGCCGCGCCCGGTCGACCTGGAGCAGCGAGGCGATCTCGTGGACACGGCGCTTCACCGCGGCCAGCCCGACCAGTTCGGCGTCGAGTGCGGCCAGGGTGTCGCTCACCCTGGCCGCGGCCTCGTCGGCCGAGAGATCGAGCACCTCGTCGTCGCCGAGAATCGCGGGCTCGGGCGTCTGTTCCTCGACGGCCGTGGTCTGTGCCGAGCCGCCTGCCGACGGCCGATGGAACCCGAATCCCTTTGGTGTGTCCATCAGTTCACTCGCCCGCGTACCGATCGCCGGTCGGACGGGTGGTGGCGTAGGACTTCACCGAGTACCGCTGGGTGCGGTCGGGGCCCTCGACGCGTTCGAGCAGGAACCCGGGTTCTTCGGCCGGGCGCTGGACGAGGAACGACATCGCGGTGGACTGCCTGCCCAGGGTCGCGTCGTAGGCCAGCAGCCGGATGTAGTGCTGGGGGAAGGTGGCCCGGCAGGCGGCTAGCTGGGCGAGCACGCCGTCGGGTTCGACCAGGTCGAACATCGGCAGCCCCCACATCTCCCAGTAGACATTGCGTGGGTGCGGGTCGTCGGTGTACTCCAGCGATACCGGCCAGCCGTGATCGAGGGCGTATTTCACCTGGGCCGCGATCTCGTCGTCGGTGAGATCGGGCAGGTAGGAGAAGGTTCCGTAGCGAAGTTTCATCAGGTGCTCCTGGTCAGATCGAGGGCACCGGCGTCGCGACCACATCGGGTGCGTCGGTGCTGGTGTAGTCGAAGGTGACGTCGCCCCAGGTGTTCAGGGCCGCTTCCAGGGGTGTGCAGTGCTTGGCCGCCCTGCGCAGCACGTCGGGTCCTTCGATCAGCAGATCGCGACCTTCGTTGCGCGCCTTGACAACTGCCTCGAGCGCCACCCGATTGGCTTCGGCGCCCGCGGCGATGCCGTACGGGTGACCGATGGTGCCGCCACCGAACTGCAGGATCACGTCATCGCCGAAAAGGTCGAGCAGCTGGTGCATCTGGCCGGCGTGGATGCCACCGGAGGCCACCGGCATCACGCCGGGCATCGAGATCCAGTCCTGGTCGAAGAAGATGCCGTTGCCGAGGTTCCTGGGAACGGTGTTCTCGCGCAACGAATCATAGAAACCGCGAGTGGTGGCCGGGTCACCCTCCAGCTTGCCGACGACGGTGCCCGCGTGGACGTGGTCCACACCCATCAGCCTGCACCACTTCCCGATCACCCGGAAGCTCACGCCATGCGTCTTCTGCCGCGTGTAGGTCGAGTGCCCGGCACGGTGCAGGTGCAGCAGGACGCCGTTCTCGCGGGCCCAGTGCGCCATCGACTGGATGGCGGTGTAGCCGATGGTGAGGTCGACCATCACCACCACGCTGCCGATTTCCTTGGCGAGGTTCGCCCGCCGGTACATCTCCTCCATCGTGCCCGCGGTGACATTGAGGTAATGGCCCTTGATCTCGCCGGTTTCGGCCATCGCCCGGTTCACCCCCTCCATCGCGTAGAGGAAGCGGTCACGCCAGCGCATGAACGGCTGGGAGTTGATGTTCTCGTCGTCCTTGGTGAAGTCCAGCCCGCCGCGACAGGCCTCGTAGACCACGCGGCCGTAATTGCGGGCCGACAGGCCCAGCTTGGGCTTGATGGTGGCGCCGAGCAGCGGGCGACCGTACTTGTTGAGCATCTCCCGTTCCATGACGATGCCGTGGGCGGGGCCCTGGAAGGTCTTGGTGTAGGCGACGGGGATGCGCATGTCTTCCAGGCGCAGTGCCTTGAGCGGCTTGAATCCGAAGACGTTGCCGATGATCGAGGAGGTCAGGTTCGCGATGGAGCCTTCCTCGAAAAGGTCGATGTCGTAGGCGATGTAGGCGAAGTACTCGCCTGGCCTGCCGGGAACTTCGTCGACCTGGTACGCCTTGGCCTGGTAGTGGCTGTTGGCGGTGAGGCGGTCGGTCCACACGACCGTCCAGGTGGCGGTGGACGATTCGCCCGCGACGGCGGCCGCGGCCTCGATGGGATCGACGCCGTCCTGTGGGGTGACCCGGAAGACGGCGAGAACGTCGGTGTCCTTGGGGATGTAATCGGGGTTCCAGTAACCCATTCCGGCGTAGCTCTGTACGCCCGGATCCCAACGCTCTTTGGTCGCCGTGCCGTCGTTGTCGATCGTCGTCATCGCCGTTCCTTTCGGGTCACGCCTGTGAAGCCCTCTCAGTGTGTGGGCGAAAACTGTTCAACGACAATGGAATCTTTCCTGAGCATTGTTAAGACATAATTGAACGATGTTCGCCAGCCCCGACCTGCCGGCCGCCGCCACCTGGGGTCGGCTGCGCACCTTCCTCGCCGTGTACGAGACCGGCAGCGTGCGGGCCGCGGCCGAGACGTTGCACGTGACGCCGCCCGCGGTGTCGGCGGCGCTCGCCGCGCTGGAAGACGCGCTTGGTACCCGGCTGTTCGGGAAGTCCGGCCGTGGCATCGTGGCGACGGATTCGGGCGAGATCTTCGCCGGATATGTGCGCAAATTGCTCGGGTTGCTCGCCGAAGCGGCGGGGGCGGTGCACGATGCCGACCGTGGGCGGGTGCGGATCGGCGCGGTCGCGACGGCCAGTGAATACGTGCTCCCGGTGCTGATGGCCACGTTCGCGCAAGCTCATCCGCAGGTCGAACTGTCGCTGTCGGTCCTGACGCGCGGCGAGCTGTTCGCCCGAGCCGCCGACCACGTCTTCGATATCGCCCTGGCCGGTCGACCACCGCGTGGGTCCGGGCTGGTCACCGCCGCCGGGCGGGCGAACCGGCTGCTGCTGGTCGGACGGCCTGGACTGGTCGCCGACCCGCTCACCACGCCATGGCTACTCACCGGGATCGGCTCCGGCACCCGCGATACCACCCTGTCGTTGCTGAGCCGGTTGCAGGCCGCGCCGCCGCTGCTCACCCTCGGCACCTCGGGCGCCGCCGTGGCCGCCGCACGGGAAGGGCTCGGGGTCACCCTCGTGCACGAGGAAGCGGCGCGCGAACAGCTCGCCACGGGGGAACTGGTCTCCTACGGCGTGCCGGGCACACCTCTCGACCGGCCGTGGCACGTCTGCACGACCCAGGAACCCACCTCGGCGACCCGGTTGTTCGTGGCCCACCTGTGCGATCCGGAGCAGGTGGGCGCGGCGGCATTTCACACCCGGTCTCGCCCGAAGGGGTGAGGACGGCGGTGCGGGGTGCTCACATGCTGTTGGTCATGACGACACTCCCCGCCACCGCCCTCGCCGACGTCGCCCGACAGCTGACCAGCGGCGGCCGCGGCATTCTCGCCGCCGACGAGTCGATCAAAACCATGTCATCGCGTCTGGAACAGGAAGGGGTGCCCGCGAGCGCGACCAGCCGTCGCGACTATCGCGAACTGCTGCTCACCGCCGACGGTCTGTCGGAGTGGATCAGCGGAATCATCCTGTGCGACGAGACCTTCGGCCAGGATCTCGCCGACGGGCGCTCGTTCCCGATCGCGGCGCGCGAACTCGGCATCCTGCCCGGTATCAAGGTCGACACCGGCACCACCGCGCTGCCCGGCCATGGTGGTGCGCTGATCACCGAAGGGCTCGACGGACTCGGCGGGCGGCTGGCCGCCTATGCCGATCGCGGTGCCGCGTTCGCCAAGTGGCGCGCGGTGTTCGACGTGCACACGATCACCCCTTACGCCGCCGACGCCAACGGACACGCGCTGGCCCGCTACGCGGCGCTGTGTCAGCAGCACGGCATCGTCCCGATCGTCGAGCCCGAGGTGCTGTGCACTGGTGACCACGACCTGGCGGCCTCGGAGAAGGCGACGCGTCTGGCCCTGAGCGCGGTGTTCACCGAACTCGTCGATGCCGGGGTGGATCTCACCGGCATCGTGCTCAAGCCGAACTTCGTCACCCCCGGCCTGGATGCCGCGGCCGTCCCGCCCGCCGAGGTCGCGGCCGCCACCTTCGCGGTATTGCGTGACCTGGTGCCCGCCGAGGTGGCGGGGATCGCGTTCCTGTCCGGTGGGCATCCGACTACACGGGTGTGCGCATTCCTGAGCGACCTTGCCGCCATCGACGAGCGGCCGTGGCCTGTGACATTCTCCTTCGGGCGCGCGCTCGTGAGCGCGGCACTGCACACTTGGAGTGGATCAGACTCCGAAGTTGCCGCAGCACAACAGGTTCTGCTCGAGAACTGCCGCAACGCCGCCGATGCCACCGAGCACACCGCCTAGGCGCGATGGACTCGGCAGCGCCTCGGTGAGCGCGGCGGCAACGCGCAGCAGCGGCGCCACCCCTCGGGCACCGCTGCTGCGTTCGTTGGACGGTGCCCGCCGACATCGGCTACCTCAGCGGTAGGTCCACCAGCAAGGTGGTTCCGCGGCCCTGCATCGACTCCACGCGCAGCGACGCTTCGATGATGGCGCAGCGCTCGGCGATCGAGGTGAGGCCGAAGTGCTGTTCGCCGTCGGTGTCGGCGGCGCGGTTGGCGCGACGCTGCGCTGGGTCGAAACCCTCACCGTCATCGGAACATCCGAGGATCACCGAGTCGCCGACCCGGCGCAACGACAGCACGATCCGTTGCGCCCCAGCGTGTTTCACGGCATTCGCCAGGGATTCCTGAGCGATTCGGTACAGGGTGGCCGCGGCGTGGTCGGGGATCTCGTCGATGGCGGCGGCGTGGTCGACGAGGAACTCGATCGCCGGCGGCCCGTCGCCGCTCACACTGCGCACCAACGATTCGATCGCGGCGACCAGGCCCAGGTCGTCGAGGACGAGGCTGTGCAGGCCCGAGATCGCCGCCCTGGTCTCGTTGTAAGCGAAGTCGGCCAGCTCGCGGGCGCTGACGAGTTCGGCGCGGGCCCTGGCGAGGTCGCGCAGGCTGGCCTCGTCGGTGACGTCGATGTGGGCGAGGAGTTCGGAGACGGTGAGGTCGGCGGCGGACAGGTGGAACGACATCGAGGCCAGTGCGGTGGTGACGCCGTCGTGCAGGTCGAAGGCGATGCGCCTTCGTTCGGCTTCCTGGGCGGTGATCGCCTGCTCGACCAGGCGATCCCGCTCGGTGCGCTGCCGGTTGACGGTGCGGAACAAGCGCTGCGCGTGCAGCCACAGACCGAGCACGGCGGCGTACTGTCGCGCGTCGTCGAGGTCAAGCTGCCCGAACGGGTTCCGTGGCGCACGGTGCGCGGCGAGCACGCCGACTACGTCGCCTTCCAGTCCCGGCAGCGGCAGGCACATCCGCGCGACCGTCTGCTGGGGCTCCAGGCGTAAAAGTCTGCGGTGCAGGGCATTACGTGGCGAGTCGTTGTCGAGCAGCACCGGTTTGCGGGTGCGGGCGACCAGCCCGGTCACCCCGAAACCGACCTGTAGCCGCAGCGAGCTCGCCGAGGGATGCGCGGGCCACATATCCGCGATGCTCAGATCCTGGCCGTCGATGGCGTAGAGCAGCACACCGTCGGCGCCGAGCAGTGGGGCGAGCTCCGCCGCCGTGGGGACCGCGCCGCCGGCGATGCTCATCGAAACAGCCCCTCGCGCAACGCGACCGCGATCGCCGCGCTGCGATCGGAGACCCCGAGCTTGCGATACAGACCGCGAATATGGGTTTTCACGGTGTCCTCGCTGACCACCAGCTTGCTCGCGACCGCTCGATTGGAGTGACCGGATACCAACAACCCCAGCACTTCTGATTCACGCTGGGTCAGTCCCAGGTGCGCACCGGACCAGAACTGGCCCGCGCTGAGCCTGGCCGCGGCCAGCGCCACCCGCCCGGCCAGTGCGGCGTCGACCACCGTCTCACCCTCACGAACCCGGCGCAGCTGGGCGACGAGTTCACGGCCGTCGACCCGCTTGAGAATGTAACCCGACGCCCCGACACGCAACGCCTGATACAGATAGTGCTCGTCGTCGTACACGGTGAGCAATACGACCTTGGTCTCGGGATATTGCAGGGTGATCTGACGGCACAGGTCGAGGCCGCTGGCCTTGCCGATGCGCACATCGCACAGGACGATATCGGGCCGATGTTCGGCCACCATCCGCAGCGCGGCGGTGTCGGTGGTGGACTGGCCGACGATCACGACCTCGTCGGGAAAGTGACCGAGCATGGCGTCGAGCCCGTGCAGCACCATCTCGTGATCGTCGACGAGCGCAAGCCTCAACGGGGTCGGAGGTAACTCCGGCATCCCTCCACCCTACGGCGACCCGCACCCGGGTTACCGGCATTGACGAGATCTCACCCGGGTCCCCACCCCCGAGGGGGAGTGCGGCGAGGGCACTGATGCGGTCCGATGAACGGACCCGATCAGAAAGGCCGCGCCATGCCGGAGTTCTCAGTTCGTCGGCCGCTCATAATGCCCGCCGATTCAGCGAGCGGCAGCCTGCTGACCGACCTCGCGCCACCGGCTTTCGTGCCGTCGGCGGAGACCGACCTGCTCGCCGTCGATACCCTGCGCTTCCTCGCGGCCGACATGGTGGAGGCCGCGCAGTCGGGCCACCCCGGCATGCCGATGGGGGCGGCGCCGATGGCGTGGACGCTGTGGAGCAGACACCTTCGCCATGATCCGGCCGACCCCGAGTGGGCCGATCGGGACCGGTTCGTACTCTCGGCCGGGCACGGCTCCGCGCTGCTGTACGGGCTGTTGCACCTGTTCGGGTACGACCTGCCCGTCGAGGAGTTGCGGCGGTTCCGGCAGTTGGGATCGCGGACGCCGGGTCATCCCGAGTTCGGTGACACGCCCGGCGTGGAATGCACCACCGGGCCGTTGGGTCAGGGGCTGGCGATGGCCGTGGGGATGGCCCTCGCCGAACGGATGACCGCCGCCCGGTACCCGGAGATCACCGGGCATCGCACGTACGCGATCGTCGGCGACGGATGTTTGATGGAGGGCATCAGTCACGAAGTCGCCTCGTTCGCGGGACATTTGGGGCTCGGCGGGTTGGTCGTGCTCTGGGACGACAATGAGATCACCATCGACGGCGCCGTCGGGCGTTCGTGCGGTGACGATCAGGTGGCACGGTTCGCGGCCTACGGGTGGCATACCGAGGTGGTGGCCGACGGGACCGACATCGCGGCGATCGACGCTGCGCTCACCCGGGCGAAGGATGATCCTCGGCCGAGTTTCCTCGCGGTGCGCACGGTGATCGGTCATGGTGCGCCCGGTGTCGCCGGCACCTCGAAGGCGCATGGTTCGCCGCTGGGTGCGCAACGGCTCGCGCAGGCCAAAGAGCTCGCGGGGTGGACTCTTCCGCCGTTCGCGGTGCCGGAGCAGGTCGGCGCGGCATGTGCCGTGCTTGCCGCGATCGGTAGCGAGCAGCATGCGACCTGGCTAGAGGAATTCGCGGCGTTCGACGCTGTCGCGCCCGAGCGTGCCGCCGAGTTCCGGCGTGCCCGTGCGCGACTGCTGCCTGCGGAATTGCCCTCGGCGCTGGAAGCAGTTGCGGCGCAAGCACCCCGGGCCACTCGGCAGTCCTCACAGGCGTGTCTGACCGCGGCTCTGTCGACGATGCCGGAATTGGTCGGCGGGTCTGCCGACCTCGCCGGGTCGACCGGCACCCTGTGTGGCGATGTGGTGAGGCGCGACGACTTCAGCGCAGGCGCTATCGCTTTCGGCGTTCGCGAATTCGGGATGGCGGCCGTTCTGAACGGGATGAGCCTGCACGGTGGGTTCCGGGTTTTCGGCAGCACCTTCCTGGTGTTCGCCGACTATCTGCGGCCCGCGCTGCGATTGTCGGCGTTGATGGGGCAGCCGGTGATCTATGTGCTGACTCATGATTCGATCGCGGTCGGCGAGGACGGGCCGACTCACCAGCCCGTCGAGCATGTCGAGTCGCTGCGGGTGATTCCCGGGGTGCAGGTGTTGCGACCGGCGAATGATGTGGAGACCGTTCTCGCTTGGGAACTCGCGCTGACCCGCGTCGATGGGCCGACCGCACTGATCCTCTCCCGGCAGTCGCTCCCCCAGTTGGACGCCAACGGCGCACGAACCACCGGGGACGAAGGCGCGGCGGCCCGCCCCACCCCTGCAGCCCGAGCCCTCGGCGCGACGGCGCGCGAACCATCGTCTGCCACCGCACGCATGATCGAAATCGTCGCTACCGGTTCGGAAGTAGCGCTGGCGGCAGCTGCCGCCGATCAGTTGCGGGCCGAAGGTTGCGACGTGCGGGTGGTATCGGCACTGGATCGTTCGCGCTTCACGGCGGACTCATCGGCGCACACCGTCAGCATCGAGGCGGGCAGTACCGCGGGCTGGGCGGGGCTGGTCGACCTGGCGATCGGTATCGACGAGTTCGGGCACAGCGGCCCGGGCGGCGAGGTCATGGCCCAGCACGGGTTCACCGTCGGCGTCGTGCTCGACCGGATCCGCGAATACCTCGACGGCGCACGATGACTCAGCTCCACGCGGTGATCTTCGATGTCGACGGCACCCTCGTCGACAGCGAGCGAGACGGCCATCGGGTGGCCTTCAACACGGCATTCGCCGAGGCGGGGCTCCCCGACCGCTGGGATGTCGAGGAATACGGGCGGCTACTGAAGGTCGCCGGTGGCGCGCAGCGGCTGGCGTTCTGGTTCGAACAGCACGCCGTGCCCGCCGAGGAAGCGCGCGAACTCGCGCACAAGGTGCACCGCTGCAAGACCCGCATCATGCGGCAGATGGCCTCGGACGGGCAGATTCGTGCCCGTCCGGGCGCGCTGGAGCTGATCGAACGGCTCCGATCGCGGGGTGTTCGCCTGCATGTGGCGACCACCGGCACCCGTGCGTGGGTCGAACCCCTGCTGAAGCACGCTTTCGGCGAGCCGTTCGACACCGTGACCACCGGAACCGAAGTGCCCGTGCTGAAACCGAGCCCCGCGGTGTACCTGGACGTGCTGATCCAAACCGGCCTGTCCGCCGATCAGGCAGTGGCCGTGGAAGATTCGGCGAACGGCGTGCGGTCCGCGGTGGCCGCCGGGCTGCGGTGCGTGGCCGCGCAGAACGCCTACACGCGCACCGACGACCTGTCGGCGGCGGTGCTCGTCGCCGATGGGCTCGACGATCCGGAGCTGGTGACATGGTTCGACGACCACTTCGCGTGAGGTGGTCGTCGAATCCGGTCAGCGTGTGCGGCCGCGACGTTCCATGAGCCGCAACAGCATCGGCGTGAAGATCAGCTGCATCGCCAGGTCCATCTTCCCACCCGGGCACACGATCGTGTTCGGGCGGGACATGAACGAATCGTGCAGCATCGACAGCAGATACGGGAAGTCGATGCCGTGCGGGTCGGCGAAGCGGATCACCAGCATCGATTCGTCCGGGGTGGGAATCGTGCGGGCGACGAACGGATTCGACGTATCCACCACCGGCACCCGCTGGAAGTTCACATGGGTGCGGGAGAACTGCGGGCACATGAAGTTCACGTAGTCGTGCATGCGACGCAGGATCGTCTCGGTCACCGCCTCGGTGGAGTAGCCGCGTTTGTCCTTGTCGCGGTGCAGCTTCTGGGTCCACTCGAGGTTGATCACCGGCACCACCCCGATGAGCAGGTCGGCGTACTGCGCCACGTCGACCTGCTCGTTGGCCACCGCGCCGTGTAGACCCTCGTAGAACAGCAGGTCGGTGCCGGCAGGGATCTCCTCCCATGGCGTGAACGTGCCGGGGTCCTGATCGTAGGGAGCGGCTTCTTCCTTGTCGTGCAGGTACTTTCGCACCCGACCCGTTCCTGTCTCGCCGTAGCCACGGAACAGCTTCTCGAGCTCTTCGAAGAGGTTCGCCTCCGGCCCGAAATGGCTGAAGGTGTGGTCGCCGTCCGACAGTGCCCGCGCCAGCTCCTCCTTCATGCCGACCCGGTCGAACTTGTGGAAGCTGTCGCCTTCGACGTACGCGGCATCGATGCCTTCCCTGCGGAAGATCTGATCGAACGTGCGCATCACCGAAGTTGTTCCGGCACCGGATGATCCGGTGATGGCGACGACAGGGTGCTTGGCGGACATGAATCTCCTCCTCAGGTGGTGGACCGGTAGAGACCGCGCAGACCGAACAGCGGACTCCACGGGCCGTCGGGCTCCTCGGCCGCTTCGGCGTGGTAACTCACGATGCGGGCTACCTCGTCGCGAGAACCGAAAATGAACGCGATCCGCTGGTGCAGCTCGGTGGGGGCGACCTCGAGGATCCGGTCACGGCCGGTCGAGGCGAGCCCGCCGGCCTGCTCGATCAGGAAGGCGATGGGATTGGCCTCGTAGAGCAGGCGCAACCTGCCCGCTTTGGCCGGGTCCTTCGAGTCGCGCGGGTACAGGAACACGCCGCCGCGGGTCAGAATGCGGTGGGTCTCGACCACCAGCGACGCCACCCAGCGCATGTTGAAGTCCTTCTCGCGCGGGCCCGTCGCGCCCGCCAGGCATTCATCGATGTAGCGCCGCACGGCCGGTTCCCAGAAGCGGCGGTTGGAACTGTTGACCGCGTACTCCGACGTGGACTCCGGCAGCCGCAGGTTCTGTCCGGTCAGGAAGAACTCGCCGAGCTCGGGATCGAGGGTGAAGGCGTGCACGCCGGTACCGACGGTGAGCACGAGTTGCGTTGCGGGGCCGTAGATCGCATAGCCCGCGGCGACCTGCTCGGTGCCGGGCTGGAGGAAGTCCGCCGTCGTCGCGTGCACGCCGGGGTTCGGTGCGCGCAGGATCGAGAAGATGCTGCCCACAGCGACATTCACGTCGATATTGGACGAGCCGTCGAGGGGATCGAAGGCCAGAAGGTATTTGCCGCGCGGGTAGTCCGGCGGGATCGGGTAGGGGTCGTCGAGTTCCTCCGACACCATGCCCGCCAATTGACCGCCCCATTCGTTGGCACGGAGGAAGAGGTCGTTGGCGACCACATCGAGCTTCTGCTGCTGCTCACCCTGCACGTTCACCACTCCGGCACCACCGAGGACGCCGGTGAGCGCACCCGAGGCGATGCGCTTGGAGATCGCCTTGCAGGCCAGCGCGACGTCGAGGATCAGGGAATTGAGTTCACCGCTGGAACCGGGATGGCGGCGGCGCTCTTCGATGAGGAATTTGGTCAACGTCGTGCGATCGGTCAGCATCCTTCGAGGACACCACCGAACCCCCCGGGCGGACATCCACCCGGGGGGTGAATCGCAGGGGTAGTTCCCGGCGATTCGTCGCGTCAGAGGGCCGGGACCGCCTGCGCGACCGGCACGTCCTTGACCGTGTGCTGCTTGCGGAGCACAGTGGCGCTGATGACCAGGGCCGCCGCGAGCAGGCCGGCCGCGACGGTGAACGCCAGCCGATAACCACTGGTCAGGGCAACGGGATCGGAGGCACCGGCCACCAGTTCGGTACCGGTCCGCGCGGCGGCGAGGGTGGAAAGGACCGCGACGCCGATCGCCATGCCGACCTGCTGGGTGGTGTTGAACAGCCCCGAGGCCAGACCCGCGTCGTCGGCCTCAGCACCCGACATGCCGAGCGCGGTGAGTGCGGGCAGCACCAGCCCACCACCGGAGATGGCCACCATCACCGGCAGCACATCGGTGAGGTAACCGGCGTCGACGGGCAGCCGCATCAGCCACGACATCCCGGCCAGCAGCAGGGCGAGACCGGCGATCAGCACGGTCCGCTCGCCGAAGCGGGTGATCAGGCGAGCCGAGGCGAACAGTGACACCCCGCCGATGGCGACGGCGGCAGGCAGCATGGCCAAGCCGGTCTGCAATGCGTTGTAGCCCAGCACCTTCTGCAAGTAGAGCGCGACGATGATCTGGAAGGCGAACATGGCTGCCAGAGTGAGCATCTGGACCACATTGGCGCCGGAGACCGTGCGGGAACGGAAGATTCGCAGCGGCAACAGCGGGTCGGCCGCGGTGGCCTGCCGGATGACGAAGGCGGCGAGCAGTGCGGCGGCCAGCGCGCCGAGGCCGAGGGTGTGTGCCGAGACCCAGCCGTAGCGTTCGACCTCGACGACGGTGTAGATGCCCAGCATCAGACCGGCGGTGACCAGGGCGGCGCCGAGCACATCGGCACCGGCGGACCAGCCGAGTCCACGGTCGGCGGGCAGCGCCTTGCTCGCGACGAGCACGGTGAGCACGCCGATCGGCACATTGATCAGGAAGATCCAGTGCCAGTTCAGCGCGTCGGTGAGCACGCCGCCGAGCACCTGCCCGATGGAGGCGCCCGCGGCCCCGGTGAAGCTGAAAACACCGATGGCCGTGGCTCGCTGACGTGGTTCGGTGAAGATCGTCACCAGGATGCCGAGCACCACCGAAGCGGCGATCGCGCTGCCGACGCCCTGCAGGAATCGGGCCGCGACCAGCACGGCGGGGGTGGTCGCCACGCCTGCCAGCACCGAGGCCGCGGTGAAGACGATATTGCCGGTGACGAACATCGTCTTGCGGCCGATCAGGTCGCCGAGGCGGCCGGCCAGCAGGAGCAGACCGCCGAAAGCGATCAGGTAGGCGTTCACGGTCCAGCTCAGACCGGCGGGCGAGAAGCCGAGGTCCTCTTGGATCGCCGGCATGGCGACGGTGACGATGCTGCCGTCGAGGATGGTCATCAGCATGGCGGCCGACAGCACCGCGAGGGCGGTGCGCTGGGACTTGGTCATGGGTCATCTCCTGCTAGAAGCGAACAAGAGAGACCGTACTAGATAGTTCCGTAATAGACAATCTATAACGGACTATTGCCTGGCGCGACGCGCGGGCGCAGCTTCCACCACCGTCGACAAATGCCCCTCCGCCAGGTGATTCAGCGCCCGCACCAAAGATTCCCGCTCCGCCTTCGAAAGCGAACCGAGCGCGCGCTGATGGACGCCGTCGACGATTTCGGTGCTGCGCGCGGCGAGCTCCGCGCCCGCGGGCGTCACGGAGATGATGCGAGCACGGCGGTCGGTGCTCGACGGTTGACGTTCAGCCAGACCGGCCTTCTCCAGCGCGTCGACGGTGACCACCATGGTCGTCTTGTCCATGTCACCGAGCTCGGCGAGCTGGGCCTGCGTGCGTTCGGCTTCCAGTGCGTGAACCAGCACGCAGTGCATGCGGGCCGTCAGCCCGATCTCGGCCAGCGCCGCGGCCATCTGCGTGCGCAGGACGTGACTGGTGCGGTCGAGCAGGAAGGACAGGTCGGGTTCGGTGCGCGTCGTCGCCAGTGCGGTCATACCGCTCACTATAGTTTTGTCATAGATAATCCGCATCCATCCATAAACCGGGGAATGTTATCGGACTGCAGTCCGTTTAGAAGAGGACCGCATCCCGAAGAGAGGTTCACATGGAACTGGGGCTCACCACCTTCGCCGAGCTGTACCCCACCGGCGACCGGCCTGCGCCGACCGCCGCCGAGCGGCTGCGCCAGGTGGTCGACGAGGCCGTCGCGACCGAGGCGGCGGGGCTCGATGTGTACGGCGTCGGCGAACATCATCGCCGGGATTTCGCCGCGTCCTCCCCCGCGGTCGTGCTCGCCGCCACTGCCGCGCGGACCGAGCGTATCCAGTTGACCAGCGCGGTGACGGTGCTCAGCTCCGACGATCCGGTACGGGTGTACCAGGACTTCGCGACGCTGGACGGGTTGTCGAACGGGCGCGCGGAGTTGATGGCAGGGCGTGGGTCGTTCACGGAATCATTTCCACTGTTCGGGTACGACCTGGCCGATTACGATGCGCTGTTCGAGGAGAAGCTGGCACTGCTGCTGCGTGTGCGCGAGGAAGGTCCGGTTACTTGGACGGGCCGATTCCGGGCGCCGCTGCGCGACGCGACGGTGTATCCGCGCACCGACGATCGCCCGCTGCCGGTGTGGATCGCGGTCGGCGGCAGCCCCGAATCGGTGATCCGCGCAGGCCTGCTCGGTCTGCCGCTCGCCATCGCGATCATCGGCGGTGAGCCCGCACGGTTCAAGCCGCTGGTCGAGCTGTATCACCGGGCGCTCGCCGAGGGCGGTCACGAGAAGCAGCCGGTGGCGGTGCACGCGCACGGCTATCTCGCCGACACCGACGCGCGCGCCGTTGCCGAGTTCTACGAGCCGTACGCCCTGGCGATGTCGACCATCGGCCGGGAACGCGGCTGGGGTCCGATGACACACGAACAGTTCGACGCCCTGCGCTCGCAGCGTGGTTCGCTGTTCGTCGGCACCCCCGACTACGTGGCGGGCAAGATCGCCGAGGTCCGCGACACCCTCGGCCTCGACCGCTTCATGCTGCACACCAGCGTGGGAACACTGCCGCCGGAGCAGGTTCTGCACAGCATCGACCTGCTCGGGACGAAGGTGGCGCCGCAGGTACGGTGAGGATTCACGGCAGGCGGAGTTCTATTGGAGGCTGGAGTCGATGCCGGTGGTCCGCGCTGCGCGGCCTTCTCGCCGCCGTCGGAGATAACGGCGGATTCGGCTGGCGCACAGGTAGACCACCCACAGGCCGATAGCCAACAGGACCGCGGCGATCACCGCCGCCAGCACCGGGAAGAACACCGCCAGGGTGATGACACCGCCGACAGTGACGTCTTCGGCGGTACTCATCGCGATATTGGTGACCGGTTCCGGGGAGGTGTTGATCGCCATCCGCGTGCCCGCTTTGACGATATGGCTGAGCAACGCGGTTGTTCCGCCGACTGCCGCCGCGAACATCGTCGGCAGCGAATCATCCTGGCCCGCGATCAGCGCCGAGACGATCGCACCGGAGGCGGGCCGCACCACCGTGTGCACCGCATCCCAGAACGAGTCCAGGTACGGGATCTTGTCCGCGACCGCCTCGATCAGGAACAACACACCGGCGGCGACGAGCACATCGGTGCGTTGCAGCCCCGGCGGCACGTCACCGGCCCAGCCGATGCGCCCGAACAACCCGAGCAGAAATACCACCGCGTACGCGTTGATCCCGCTGGCCCAGCCCGCGGTGAAGATCAGAGGTAGTACCGACACTCGCTCAGCCTAAGCCCGCACACCGACACCGCCCGGAAACCCGCCGCCCCATCGATGGCCGGTCAGTCAGTCGGATAGGAATCGCCGCGCGCCGGGCCGGGTTGGCCGGCGCCCGCCCCGCCGCCCTCGTTTGAGCGACCAAGTCTGAGGGAGTAGCCCCCAAACAAACGCCAGAACCAAGAACGACCCCCCCAAAACCG